>SLHT01000108.1 GCA_007136055.1 Syntrophomonadaceae bacterium | reverse complement strand
CCTAGCCGCGTTAAGTATATTTTAACTTTCGTTGGATGATTGGCTGGTTTTGGTCCTGAAGACCGGTGAAATTAACTTGCAGGTTATGGAGTTACTTGATGCTGCCAATACCAGCGTTTATGGACATCCTGTGCCGACAAAAGTGCCTCTTGGACACAGAAAAAATAAGTGCATCCTGGTATCAGGCCACGATCTGCACGACCTGAAAAAGATTCTGGAGCAGACTGAAGGCAGGGGGATTGATGTCTATACCCACGGTGAAATGCTGCCCGCTCACGGTTATCCCGAATTGAATAAGCACGATCACCTCTACGGTAACTTCGGCTCAGCATGGCAGAACCAGCAGAAGGAATTTCCAGATTTTCCGGGCCCGATTGTTATGACCACAAACTGTCTCCGGGAACCTAAAGAGCCGTATTTTGAAAACATTTACACCCGCGAGGTAGTCGGCTGGCCGGGCGCAACTCATATTGAAGGCGATGATTACAGCGAAGTAATCGAGAAGGCTCTCTCCATGTCTGGCTTTACAGAGGATGAAGATAAGGGCACTGTAATGGTCGGTTTTGCCCATAATGCAGTTATGGATATCGCCGACCAGGTTATTGACGCGGTCAAAAACGGGACTGTTAAACATATCTACCTGGTAGGAGGGTGCGACGGGGCGAAATCCGGGCGTAACTACTATACCGAGTTTGTCGAAAAGACACCTGACGACACCCTGATCTTGACTCTGGCCTGCGGCAAATATCGTTTCTACGATCAGGAGTTGGGTGATATTGAAGGCATCCCCAGGCTGCTCGATATGGGCCAGTGCAACGATGCCTACTCAGCAATCAGGGTGGCGTCGGCCCTGGCGGAGGCTTTTGATACCAAGGTTAATGATCTGCCGCTTTCGCTGATCATTTCCTGGTATGAGCAAAAAGCGGTGGCCATTCTATTGACCTTGCTGTTCTTAGGGCTTAAAGATATCCGCCTCGGGCCGAGTCTGCCTGCCTTCCTTACCCCTAATGTAACTGAAGTGCTGGTTGAGAAGTTTAATATAATGCCGATCGGTAGCGCCGAAGAAGATCTGGCCGCAACTCTTAAGTAACAGGCGATTAAACAGGTTTGCTTGCCGGGGGTTGTGAACCCCCGGCGCTGTTATATAAATGTCCTAGATGTCGTTTAACAATTACCGTTGGGAAAGAATATTAGCTTTACGGGTAATTAAACCTAAACAGGAGAGTTGGCAAAATGAAACTGGAAGGAAACTGCCAGACTACAGCTATGGGTATTATGCCCCATAACGATGTTGATCAGGCGTTGCAGCTTGCCCTTAGCCTCGATATACCATTTTGGCCCCAGCTGCCGAAAGTTAACTTTTTCGAAGATATGTATGCCCAGGTATCAGAGCATTTCCCCGGGATTATCCTTGATACAGAAAAACGGTCAGTCAGATTTTCGATCGATAAGTTTTATGAGGATTTTGAAGATTATATGCCGCACTGGGAGGAAGAGGAAATTTTCCGTCTCTCACCGGAATATTCGGTAGTGTTTCACCGCTTCCTGGAACAGGACTTATCCAGATTCAAGTATGTTCGCGGTCAGAGTATCGGACCGGTTAGCTATGGTTTGAAGATCCTCGACGAAACTAGCAAGCCGATGATTTGTTACGAAGAAGTACGGCAGATTGTTTTCGATTTTGTAGCAAAAAAGCTGAAGGCGCAGGTAAGTGAAATGCAGACTGTCCATCCCGGTGCTTTTGCCTGGGTGGATGAGCCGGGCCTGGAGATGATTTTTATGGCCATGACCGGTTATTCGAGCGGGCGGGCTGCTGAAGATTACCGCGCATTCCTTGAAAATTTCCCGGGGCCAAAAGGGGTTCACCTGTGCGGCAACCCGGATTGGTCTTTTTTGCTTAACCTGGAGTTGGATGTCCTGTCGCTGGATGTATTGGCCAGGGGTCACATCTTCAGCCGCTATGCTGAAGATATAAAAGCGTTTCTTGATCGCGGCGCAATTATTTCCTGGGGAATAACGCCTACCCTAACCGAGGAATATGAGAAAGAGAATATCGAGTCAATGATCGGGATGCTGGATATGATCTGGGACAGCCTCGGACAGGCTGGAATCCCCCGGGAACAGATCCTGAATCAGGCCTGGCTGGCTTCGGCCCGCTGCTGCCTGGTTAATCAGGATGGGGAAGAAACTGTTGCCAGGTCTTTTCGGATGCTGCAGGAAGTGGCCGGGCATTTTAAAGGTCAGTTGTAAAATTGCTAACTGGTCTCCCGGACGGTATCATTTGGGATGTTTGCTTTAACGCACTCTTCAAGTTCATCTTGTGCTGCTTTATTATTCAATTAAGCAGCTGTTACGATCAAGATGTTCATCTTCTATAGGTGATCTATAAAATACGGATAAATATATCAGGGTAAGATTGCGCAATAAATGGCTAAAAACTCTCATAAAAAATCACCTCCAGGTAAGGGTGGCAGTGTAAAGCCCATTACCCGGAGTGATCAGTATTAACTTAAGCATGTTGTTATTTCTTAAGAAAACCCCAAAAGCCTTTCTTTTCTGGACTCCCGGTGTCATCCTGTGCCTCTGTGCCGCCAATATTTTTTTGTTGTTTTATTAGCTTTTCTTGCAACTTTTCCTTTTCAGCCTCTAATTCGGCATGCTCTTTTGCAGCGGCATCTTCACGTTCTTTCCGCTGCCTGTTTAATTCGTCTTCCATTTTTTTCTTTTCAGCTTCCAGTTCAGCGTGTGACTTTGCAGCAGCTTCTTCGCGTTCTTTCTGAAGTTTGCCCAGCTCATTTTCCAATTTCTTTTTTTCATCTTCCAAAGTTTTTACGCGGCGTTGCAGTTCTTTTTTCAGGTTGCGCTGGCTTTCAGAATTGATATAGTTATGAATACTGCGGTAGATGCTGAAAAACATCATAATTAATATGCCGCCCAGGGTAGAACCCAGGATCACTGCAAACAAGTTCAGTTCAATCTGGCCGAAAAGATAGTTTACAGTGACAACTTCACTGTTTAGCACAGCCACCGCTGCAATAAGCAGGGCTAAAATGATCATTAATACGATAAATACCAATCTCATTTTCGTTTCCTCCTCTGTTCGAGTTTAATTTTGAGTTAAAACGTCAAGTTTGTAGAAATAAGCATACCCAGCTACGTTGAGATCGCAAGCGTTGCCGGAATAATCTCTATATTATACATTCTACATCAGATTAATAATACCTCTATTTGTCTTGATTTAGCAAAAGATTCAAGATACAAATTCCGTCGTATTATTTTATACTCTTCATTATCCTTTAAGTTCTGTAAACAATTATGCCGAACCAACTCAACACCGGCTTGGTTAAATGGTTCGGCAGACACGATTAAAACTTATTGCACTCTTGTCTTTTATAAGAGTTATGTGATGTATTCTCAGAGAGACATTATCAGCCTATGAAAGATCATGAATGGGAGTCAGCTTGGCATGTTCAAAGCGATATAAAAAATAACGAAATTAAAAGATTACGCTTGATAATGATAGTATTCCGAGCTTTAAGCGGTTGTACAACGACCGGTTCCTCCGAAGGAGTTTTGGTGGTATATAATGCCCGCAATGAAACATTTGTCAAGCCGCTGTTGGATCAGTTTGAAGATGAAACCGGTATTCAGGTCAGAATCCTCTCCGGACGAGAAGAGCTGGTTAACCAGATTATTGAGGAACAGAACAATGTCCAGGCTGATGTTTTCATTTCCAATGACGCCGGGGCCATGGATTAACTGCATCGCGAAAATATGCTGGCTGAAAATGATTCACCCCTTCTCGAAATTATTGATTAGCGGTTCCGTGCCCCGGACGGTTCCTGGGTCGGGTTATCAGCCCGCTCGCGGATTCTGATTTATAACAAGGATTTAATCAATGAGGAAGAAATGCCGCAAACCCTGCAGGAGATGGCTGATCCGGCCTGGGCAGGGAGATTCATGATTACCAGGGGGGGCAACAGTTCCATGGTCACCCATGTCGCGGCATTGCGCCTGATGTGGGGCGATGATGCCACCAGGGGCTGGCTCAGTGCGGTAAAAGATCAAGCCGGTGCGATTACCGGCGGGCATACTGATATCCGCCAGGCTGTCGGTGCTGGTGAATTCGAGTTTGGCCTCGTCAACAACTATTACTACCATCTCCAGCTTGAAGAAAGCACGACTAACAATGTCGGGGCGGTATATCCGGACCAGGGAGCTGACGGCGATGGGCGCCGGGGCAATCCTGGTGGCCCTTTATACCCTCTCCGACTTCGGTCTGGTTGCAATGCTGCGCTATACTACCAGATGGGCAGTTTTGACCGGTTATCCGCAGCAGTATTAAGCGTGGCCCTGATCCTGTTAACCCTGATCTTACTGTGGCTGGAATACGGGACCCGCCGCCGGCAGCGCTTTGTTCAGGGCAATGCAGCCTGCAGTAATATCACTCCTGTTCCGCTGGGCCGGGGCCGAATTCCGGCCCTGGCGGCATTTGTAACCGTTACCTTCTTTGCCCTGGTTTTACCGCTGGCTGTTTTATTGTCCTGGTCTTATACCGGGATTACGGGTGGAGCTACGGACAGCCGATTCTGGATCTATGCTCACCAAAGCCTTATCACAGCGGGACTCGCTGCATTAGCCTGTGCCGTTCTGGCCCTGCCCGGAGTGATTATTGCCCTGGGGATGGTCTTTACTTTTAACCAATATCTACCGGGCCTCTACGGTACCCCGGTAGTCCTGGTGCTGGCTTATATTATCCGATTTTTACCACAGGCCATGCAGGCTGAATCATCTTCGCTCAGCCAAGTTTCGCCCCGCCTGGATGAAGCCGGCCGCAGCCTGGGTTTTTCTCCCCGCAGGGTTATTTCCGGTATTATCCTGACGTTGATCCGCCCGGGGATTTTGGCTGGGATGGCCCTGGTTTTTGTCAGCGCCATTAAAGAGCTTCCTGCTACCCTGGTATTGCGGCCACCGGGAATGGATACCCTGGCCGTGCGGATCTGGATCGAAGCATCTGAAGGTTTCTATGAAATGGCTGCCCCTGCTGCGCTGTTGATTATTCTTATTTCAGCCCTGCCCCTTAAGTGGCTGATCAATAAGTTTTAAAAAAATGGGTTAGGTATAAAGTTCAGGTAAAAGAAAGAGGTGGCTTAATTGCAATGAATGCTATAGAATTAAAAGAGGTTTGGAAAAGCTATATCGGATGTCCGCTGCCTGTAATTGACAACCTGTCGCTGACTGTCAGCCAGGGGGAAATCATTACTCTGCTTGGGCCGAGCGGCTACGGAAAAACAACAACCCTGCGCCTGATTGGCGGTTTTGAGCAGCCGGACCGGGGCTCTATATCGCTGGGCAAACGGAATGTAACCGGTAACGGTGAGTATGTTGCCCCGGAAAAGCGCAATATCGGCATGGTCTTCCAGGATTACGCCCTGTTCCCACACCTAAAGGTTAGGGATAATATCGGCATTGCTGTTCCCAAGGAGGAGAAGGGGAACAGGGTTGAAGAAATGCTGGAACTAGTCAGTTTAAGAGGGCTGGGAGGGCGTTATCCCCATGAGCTATCGGGCGGACAGCAGCAGCGCGTTGTCCTGGGGCGGGCCCTGGCCGGAAAGCCGGTAGTTGTATTGCTCGATGAACCGTTCAGCAACCTGGATAGCGACCTTCGCAATTACATGCGTCGCGAGGTTGCGAAGATCATCAGGAAAACTGGCACAACAGCAATATTTGTTACCCATGATTTAAAGGGCGCCATTGCTGTATCTGACCGGGTGGCGGTTATCAGGGATGGCCGCCTGGAACAGGTTGGCACTCCTGAGGATATATACAGGCATCCGGAAACCGAATTTGTAGCGACTTTTGTAGGGAAATCTAATATATTGTCCGGCCGCATCGGTCCGGACCACTGCTCCGTGGTGACGGATCTAGGTGTCATTCCCTGTTCCCATACTCATAATCTTATGGCAGGGAGAGAAGTGAAAGTGTCAGTCCGCGCCGACAGCTTTGAACTTGATCCTGACGGAGATATTGAAGGCGTAATTTTGGAAACTATCTACGGTGGAAATGAAATTGAAGCGGTGTTTGAAGTGAAAACCGACCGGGAAAGCAGGGAACTGCTGGTGCATATCCACCCTGAAGAACAGGTCAGGGAAGGGGTCAGGCTGCGCTTTCATGTTTTGCCGGAATTTGTAGCGGTTATTGAAAAGTAAGCCGGTATTAAAGTTAAAAAAACAGGGTAAAGGGGAGGCCAGGCAAATGAGAAACAAAGTAAAATTAATTTGCTGCAAAACGATGATGGAGGAGATTGAAACCATGAAGCCGGATGATCTGTCGGCTGACTATGTTGAATATGCCCTGCACCGGACACCCGATAAGCTGTGTGAAGAGCTGCAGAGGCGGATTGATGAAGAAGCGGAAGCTGATACCCTGGTATTTGTCTACGGTTTATGTTCCAGGGGGTTGGACGGCCTGAATGCAGGCGATAAAACACTGGTTATTCCCAGGGTCCATGATTGCATCAGCTTGCTGCTTGGTTCGCGGGAGAAATACACCGAGGAATTTGAGGAAAACCCGGGAACATACTTTCTCAGTAAAGGTTGGATCGACCAGGAAGCTGACCCTTACCAGGAGTACCAGCATTATAGGGAGCAGTATGGTGAAGAAAATGCACATTACATCATTAATGAGTCTTATAAAAATTATAAGCGGGTAGCTTTTATTGAAACAGATCTGCCGGGCCTGCAAGAATATGAAGAATATTCCCGGGAAGTGGCTGATTTTCTTGGCGCTGGTTATAAAAAAATGACTGGTGAGAAAAGTTTCTTTGAAAAAATTGTATCCTGTGAGTGGGATAAAAGCTTTGTGATTGTTCCACCCGGATCGATTTCCCGCTACCAGGACTTCATGTAAGATTGGAATAAAGACAATAAGGATGCAGGAAGGGATAATATGAACAGTATTTAGCCGTAGATATTGGCAGCGGGACCCAGGATATTTTATTCTACCAGCCAGGGCAGGAAATGGAAAACAACGTCAAAATGATTCTGCCTTCCCAGACACAAATTGTGGCCAGGCATATTGAGCGGTTGACAGAATAGAGGAAAGATATTTTCATCCATGGCTACCTGATGGGCGGAGGGAGTTCTTCCGGTGCCGTGAAGAAGCATCTACAGAAGGGTTATAAGGTTTACGCTACCCGTGAAGCAGCGCTGACCATAAAAGACAACCTGGAGGAAGTTGCCGTCCGGGGGATTATTTTGGCTGATTTCGCTCCTGCCGGCTGTGCCCCGGTTGAGTTTAGAGAAATTGATATTCCGGCTTTAAAAAGAGCGCTGTCCTTGTTTGAAGTTGATTTTCCGAAAGTATTTGCTTTTGCCGTGCAGGATCACGGTTTTTCCCCGGAATGGAGCAACCGTGCATTTCGGTTTGAACACTGGCAGAGATTCCTGGATCAGGGCGGCAGGCTTTCGGACATGATTTATGACCAGGACAGTTTGCCCGATTATTTTACCAGGATGAAAGCAATGCAGCAGTGCTGCCGGAAAGAAGCGGAACAGGTCTGGTTGATGGATACAGGGGCTGCGGCAATCATGGGAACCCTGGAAGATTCCCGGGTCAGGGAAGCCACGGAAAGCGAAGGCAGCATGCTGGTCAATGTGGGCAATCAGCACACTATAGCTTTCCTGGTGGCTGGTGAGCGGGTATATGGAGTGTTTGAGCACCATACCGGACTGCTGATGGAACAAAAGCTGGTTGATTACCTGGGCCGTTTTCAGGAGCGTACCCTGACCAACGAAGAGATCTTTGAAGATCACGGCCACGGCTGTGCCATTCTCCCTGAAGCGGAAAACCATAAGTTTGATTTTATATCCGTCACCGGTCCACAGCGTAAGTTGGCTGCTTCTTTAGGCTACCTGGCTGTCCCGCACGGGGATATGATGATATCAGGCGCCGCCGGCCTGGTCAGGGGAGCGCTTAATCACTTCCAGTTGAATAGTGCTCGGGAAACCCCTAATTCTGGTTGAATATCATGTGCAGGCAATTAAAGTTTCATCGAAAATCACCTTTACCACGGTTTTGGTGTTAACTGAAGTCAGTTTATAAGCCTGTTCTACTATTATGATTGCTCCTTTATTCAATTTTCGGCAAGTCTTTTATGATAATCAGCTTTTCCATAATCCTGCCGATGACAATTACTGCAAAAAGGGTTAAAACAAACCGCAGCGCTGTGTAAGAAGGTCCAAGAAACTGGGTCTCAGCGATGAGCTGCGGCACTTTTATCGCTGCCCAGGCTCCTAAGAAAATTACGATGTTGGAGGTGCGGGCTCCTTTTTGTAGCAGCGATCCGGCTAATGGAAAAGCTAAGTATAAAGGTCCGGTCGGGATTGTTCCCATGAAAAATGAAATTAGCATTCCCTTTAAACCGGTGTCTTTACCGATCAGGGCGGTTATTTTTTCTTTCGGTATCCATACCTGCAGCAACCCCATCAAAATAAATACAGGTGGTATGATTAATGCCATTTCCCCGATGTAATTAACCGCCACCGCAGCGGAACGTTGTGCTGTAAACGGGAGCCATATAGCCAGACCCAGATATATTAATGCCAGGATCAGCGGTGCTTTAAACTTTTTGATTATTATCATCCTAAGATAACCCCCATTACAGCAGCAATAATCAGGGCGGCGATGAAGCTAAGCCCGTTTCTCAGCAGGGTAAACTTTTTACCCAGGGCTTTTATTTCCAGCGGAGCTGTAACTGTGCCGACCATCAGCAGGGTTGTAATAAAAACGGTTATGGTTATAACGGTTGCTCCAGAGTCAAGCAGGGAACCGGCCAGGGGAAATGAAACCAGGGCTGGAATCAGGGTGATAGAACCGATGATTGCTGCAGCTATGGGCGCTGCTACCCCTGCCTCAATGCCCAGCAGGCTGGATATGGTTTCCGGGGGGAGTACGCCCAAAATGAGTCCTACCAGGCCGACAATTGCCAGCAGGCTCGGGGCCATATTCCAGAGTGCTTTAGCGCTCAACTTAAATGTCTGGGTTGTTTTTTCCTTGCTTTTCCAGATAGAAAGGGCCAGGCAGACAACCAAAAAAGCATAAATAGTTATAATTGTAACCATTTCGATCACGTTCCTTTTAAAGGTTATTCATACTGCATTGCCAGGACGACCAGGCGGGTTTCCGCCTTGATTTGCCTGGATAGGTCGGGTTCGATCAGGATAATTGAACCAGCAGAAACGGTATGTTCTTCATCGGAAACAGAAACCCTGCCTCTTCCTTCTATAATGTAAAAAGCGGTGCTGCGTTCCATGACACAGGGCGGGACAGCTTGACCTGGCTCAAAACATACCAGCAGCAGTTTAAAATGTTCGGTAACGGTCAGTTCTTTCTTTATAAATTCTGAGGCGGTAAATACCTTTAATTCTTCAAGGCTTAGCAGCTTCATTAACTACACTTCCTCGTATGCTATATTTGTGAAGCTCTGCATATGAATTACTTGCCTGACCATAACTAATAGCACTTTCTTTACAACTTCTGGAACAATCCAGGCAGACCAGGCAGCTATTTTTTTTGATAGAATAGACTTCATTGTTCAATTCAACTGCCCCTGCCGGACACACTTTTTTGCATACGCTACAGCTGCTGCATTTTTCCTGGTCAACAAACATGGTGTGTTTTGACTTTAGTGCCGGTAAACTTAATATCGTTCCATACGGGCACAGGTAACGATGCCAGAGCTCTTCCGAAAAGAAGAAAGTTAAAATTATTCCTGAGGCGAACAAACCTGGCAGAGCCGGAATAGGCCGCCCGGTTATCATGCTAAAGGCAAAGGCAGCTATAAACAGGTCCAGGATCAGGTAGCGGACCCAAGAGCCGGTCAGCCCCCGGGGAATTGTTTGTTTTTTCAGGCCAATTATCTTTTTTAGCCAGGTAACGCCATTCATTGCTGTATTAATTGGACAGATCCATCCACAGTATATTCTGCCCAGGTATATAGAGGCGATAGTTCCTAAAAGAAACAGGCCAACCCAGATTTGCACCCGACCGGTGACAATTAATACAATGAAAAGGGCCAGGAACAGTAGTTGAATGATCAGTTGCGTCTTGTTATTCAAAATTAAAGCTCCTTCCAATGTTGATTTAACTAGAGTATACTCTGAATAAGATATTTAATAAGTTTCCATGGTAACTTATTTCTATAAAACCGGGGTGGTTATTATTAAAATTGAAAATTATATTGATCTGCTGGCAGGGCTAAATATTTTTAAAAGTTTTTCGAAGGATGATTTAT
>SLHT01000169.1 GCA_007136055.1 Syntrophomonadaceae bacterium | reverse complement strand
GAACGAGGTGCAGAAGGTCATCTGATTGGCCGTATCATTACCGGCTCTCCCGGTCAGATCACGGTTGTTTAATTGGCTAAAAGTTTATTTTACTTATTGTTCCTGATTACAACTTATAATTGATTCAAACCCAAAAAGGTCTAACTCCATGTTATAGTAACACGAAAAGCGGCCAAGATGGGCTTGAAAAATATTAAGGCCCGACGAACCAGATAAGACCGAAAAAGCCTTTAAAATAAGGCAAAAACGCAAAATAAAGCTATGCAAAACAGTGTATTTCTGCTATAATCAAGGTGTAGAAATAAATCACAAATATAGCAGAATACGGAGGAAATGGTGCCATGTTCAAGCGCAATCCGGCAGGAAAGCAGCTCAGCCTGACCGACCCCTACCTGCACTACCCGCAATATGTGCGGGAAGCGCTGCTGAGCAGCTGGGCTGAACCTTTCAGCACGACGATATTTCCCGCTATCGATGAAGCCCGTTTTGCCCCGCTATACAGCGAAAACTACAGCCGGCCGAACGCGCCGGTCAATATCCTGGTCGGGCTTTTAATCTTAAAAGAGCTTAACGGCTGGACCGATGAAGAAACAATCGCCGCTTTATATTTTGACTACCGCGTGCAGTATGCCTTGTGCATCAGCGATTTCGACAAAGAACGGATCTGCTTAAATACCTTGGGTAATTTCAGGAGCAGGCTATACCGTTATACGCAGGAACACGGGCGAGACCTTTTAGCTGAAGAAGTGGCCGGTATAACTAATGCCCTGATTGAAGTAACAGGCATGGACACCTCCCTGGTGCGCCAGGACTCGATGATGATCAGCGCCAATGCCAAGAAAATGGGCCGTCTGGAGCTGATTTATACGGTAAACGCCAACATGGTCAAGGTATTCCTGGAGCAGGCCCCGGAGCTGCTCCCGGAGTGCTGCGGTCACTACGGGCAGGAAAAAGACAAAGCAGACCAGGTTTACCGCCTCAAGAAAGAAGAGGTCGAAGCGAAAACAAAACAGCTGCTTACCGAGTCGCTTGAACTCTACCGAAAGACGCCGGAGGAACTAAAGCAGACCGAGGCTTACAGGCTGCTGGAAAGGTTGCTTACGGAGCAGACAGATGACGACCACAGCCCGAAAGCAAATCAAGAGATCCCGGCCAAAAGCCTGCAGAATCCCGCGGAGCCGGAGGCCACTTACCGCAAGAAGGGTAACAAGCCCTCCACCGGATACGTGCTGAACCTGGCCGAAGCACGCGACAACAGCAAAGGCTTGAGCATGATCATCCACTATGAACTTGAGCCCAACGTGGTCAGTGACGCAGAGCTTGGGCTCAATACATTAGAGAAGCTCAAACCGGGTCAAACCCTGGTCAGTGACGGTGCCTTTTATTTGCAAGAGCTGGCGGAAAAAGCTGAAGAGATGGAGATCGAGCTTAGCTTTTCCGCCTTAAACGGGCGCCCTGCCCCGGAAGATAAGCTCGGCACCGACCGGTTTGTAATCAACCCTGAAACAGAGTTAATCACCACGTGTCCCGGCGGAGCCGCTCCTGTTTCCGCCGAACGAGACAGAGACAAAGGTCTCTACAAGGCCAAGTTTGCCAAAGAAGACTGCGCCGCCTGCCCGCTTCAAGAAAACTGCATTATCAAAGAACAGGTAAGAGTAAACACTATCACCATTACCGACAAAAAGTTAACCGCCGATATCTACCGCACGCGGCACGGCACACCCGAGCACCAGGCGTTGGCAGACTTCCGGGCCGGGGTCGAAGGGGTGCCCTCGGTCCTGCGCCGGGTGTACCGGGTTGACGAGTTGCCGGTAAGAGGCCTGGGCAGGGCCCGCATTTGGGACGGCTTCAAGATTATGGCCTATAATTTCAGGTCATATTACAGCTATTTGAAAAGAAATGGGGCCGGCACCCTTTCTTTGTCTTGTTTTTCCCACCTGCTAAATCGCTTTTTCCGGTTCAATTTGGCAAAAGTGTGCTACCAAGAGTAGCTTAAAGCAGGTTTGTGGGTTTGAATCAGACATGTCAGATAAAATGTCTTCTAAATGTGACTTATACCATGTTCTGTTCACGATATTCCTATACTTATTAAGCTTATAGCGAAATTTACATTTTCCTAATCTTTGATTACATCCGCAAGGACATAAATATTTGTTTGCAATACGCGGTTTTACCCCAAGCAGTTTTAGTGCCTGGATAATCTGGTTTCTTGTTTTTAAGCCGAATATATCTTTATAATCATCTATAATACCCTGGTTACCATGCCTGAGCTCTTTAAACAAAAAACTGCCGCCGTATTGAAGTTTATAGGAAACAGCATAAAGGTAAGGTATTATGCAGTGTTCTGCAAATCCTGACAAATTGGGTTTTTCAGAGATTTTCCCCAACAAACGAAGCGGAGCTCCCATACAAAGAGTTCCATCTGGGTTTACATGAAATTCAGCTGTCCTAGGTATTTTCTCTGCCTCTGTGACTATTGGTATTGCTTTGGGGAAACCTGTTGGCACAACAATTTTTATATCATATGAATCACTAATCTTTATACCACTTGTTGGCCTTACTAAAAACGAAAAG
>SLHT01000204.1 GCA_007136055.1 Syntrophomonadaceae bacterium | reverse complement strand
TGGAAAAATTAATTCTAAGCAGGAGATCATCAAATGGCAGACAATGAATTCATAATCTATACTGATGGAGCCTGTTCAGGCAACCCCGGCCCGGGAGGCTGGGGTGCTGTTATCAAGCACGGGGATAAAGTGCAGGAAATCAGTGGGCGGGCTGATGAAACCACCAACCAGCGCATGGAGTTGCAGGCTGCCGTAGAAGCGCTGCGTTATATCCCGCCCGGAAGCAGGGTTAAACTATACAGCGACAGCGCTTACCTGGTAAACTGCTTCAACCAGGGCTGGATGAAGCGCTGGCTTAGAAACGGCTGGCGCAACAGTAAGGGAAACCAGGTTGAAAACCAGGATCTCTGGAAACAGCTCCTTGAGCTTTCCGAGAAAACCATAATTGAGTGGATTAAGGTTAAAGGCCACAGCAGCGATCAGTTAAATGAGCGCTGTGACCGCCTGGCCCGCGAAGCTATTGATGGCAGTGGAGAGAACATCGCCGGAGAAGACAGCCTTTTAGTTGACAATGATTGGAGCAGCAGCTCCCTTATGAAAAGCGTCCCGAAGGTGCGGCGCCTGGGGGTATTAACCGGCGGCGGTGATTGCCCCGGTTTAAATGCGGTAATCAGGGCCGTGGTTAAAGGAGCGGGTTATAACTATGACATCGAAACTGTCGGTTTCAACAACGGTTTTAAAGGACTGGTTGAAAACGATGCTGCAGTAATTGACGACTATAGGGTATCGGGTATCCTCAACCGGGGGGGAACCATCCTTGGCACTTCTAACCGCGATAACCCATTTGATTTCCGGCCCGGGGGCAGTGATTACCTGGAAACCGGTAAAGATCGATCTGCCGATGCCGTTGCTAACCTGAAAAAATGGGAAATTGAATGCCTGGTTGTGATAGGCGGAGACGGCAGCTTGTTGCTTGCCCATCGTTTCAGTAAACTGGGGGTTCCGATTATAGGTATCCCCAAAACTATTGATAATGATTTGCCTGCCACCGATGTTACTTTTGGTTTCGATTCAGCGGTGACTACCGCTACCGAGGCAATTGACAAAATTCATACTACTGCCGAATCCCATCATCGCGTTATGGTAGTTGAAGTGATGGGTCGTCACGCGGGTTGGATCGCCCTGCAGGCCGGGATGGCCGGCGGGGGTGATATTATTCTTATTCCCGAGCTGCCCTTTGAGTACCCATATATCGTGGAAAAAATAATGGAACGCCGCTTGCGGGGCAAAAAATTCAGCATTATCGTAGTTGCTGAAGGAGCTTATCCTGCAGGTGAAGAACCAATTTACCAGCAAAAAGGTGCCGTAAAAAGGCTCGGCGGAATTGGGCCGATGGTGTCGCGTGAAATTGAAAAACGCACTGATCTGGAAAGCAGGGCCACGGTTTTAGGACACCTGCAACGGGGAGGCAGCCCAACATCTTACGATCGGATTTTAGCTACCCGTTTCGGAGTCAGGGCGGTTGAACTATTTCAGGCCGGCTGTTTCAATAAAATGGTTTGCCTGAGAGGAAATCATATCGAATCAGTTTCGCTTGAAGAAGCTGTCAAGGGAACCAAGCAGGTCGATCCGAATAGTGAGCTGGTTCGCGCTGCCCTGGCCGTCGGAACATCCTTCGGTTGTCCACTTTAAACCCTCGGTACTGCGGAAATAATCAAATAGACCATTAGCGCGGCAAACAAAACCATTATACCGCCTGCTGCGAGGTCAATTCTGCCCGGGTGCAAGGTTTTCATTTTTGTTCGTCCTTTACCGCCGCTGTAACTCCTGGCCTCCATGGCTACAATTAACTCTTCGGCTCTTTTAAAGGCATTAATAAACAGGGGCAGGAAAACAGGAAACACTTTTCTGGTTTTTTGAATGAAGTTGCCCCGATCAAAAGCTACTCCCCTGGCCATCTGGGCTTTCACTATCTTGTCGAGCTCTTCGGCCAGGATCAAAACAAAACGCAGGGCAATAACCATGGTCATGACCAGTTCCTGTGACGGCAGGCCGATTTTTCTTAGCGGTTTCAGCAGGCTTTCCAAACCGTCAGTAAGGTTGACAATAGAAGTGGTCAGGGTCAAAATAGTGGTTACCGTAAACAAGAAAAGAACTCGCAGGGTAATTAAGTTGCCCATGTGCAGCCCTTCATCAGTTGCTGTGAAAAGCCACCATGAAAATAGAACCTCTGCTTCGGCAGTGGAGTACAAAAACAATTGAAAAACCCACATCAGGATGAGTACAGGCAGCATCGGTTTGAGGCCGCAAAGAGCATAACTAAAAGGAATGCCGGCTACAATAATTATTGCGGCAGTAAATATTAAAAATACACCATAAGCCTCGTAAGATTTAATGAAAAGAAGCAGGGTAATCAGGATCGTGGCAGCAATAATTTTTGTCCTGGGATCTAAGCGGTGGATGGCTGTTTCACCGGGCAGGTACACCCCCAGTGTAATATTTTTGGTCAGCTCCATTAATCGCTCACCTGCCCTTGTCGCAGGTTTTCAGCAATTGCCTGTAGAGCTTCTTCTAAGTTTAACACAGAGGCAGGAAGGTTATAGCCGCATAAAACAAGCCGCTCAGCAATGGACATAATTTCAGGCAGCTCCAGGCCAATTGCCTTAAGTTCGGAAGGTTTTTTAAAAACCTGTCTGGTCGTGTCATCAAAGGCAATCCTGCCCTGATCGACAACAATTATTCTCTCGGCCAGTTCAGCTACCTCATCCATGCTGTTTGATATAAAGATAATTGTAATATTTTCCTCACTGTGAAGTTTTCTGATCACGTTAAGAATCTCTTCCCGGCCACGTGGATCAAGGCCTGCAGTGATATCGTCTAAAACCAGGATCCTTGGTTTACAGGCTAAAACTCCGGCAATAGCAACCCGTCGTTTCTGGCCTCCGCTTAAGGCAAAAATATCGCGCCTGCAAAAACTGCTGTAATCAAGGCCTACCTGGTCCATTGCTTTGGAAACCCTGCGTTTCACTTCCGAGGATTTAAGGCCCTGATTATTTGGGCCGAAAGCAATATCTTCACCAACTGTGGGGGCAAACAGCTGGTAATCGGGGTTTTGAAAAACGTAACCGACTTCGTGTCTCAAACTGATCAGGTTCGCTTTTTTGTCTATTGTGTCGCAGTTGTTTACGATAACCTTGCCCTGCTGAGGAACAAAAAGAGCGTTAAAATGTTGAGCCAGCGTGGTTTTGCCTGCCTGTGTAGGGCCTATAAGGCCAACAAATTCACCGTCTTCAATACGCAGGCTGACTTCATGCAGCACCTTTTTTTCAAAAGGGGTGCCCCTTTTATAGCTATAGCAGAGTTCGCTCACTTCAATTGGCATAGGTAGCTAAGTATCTCCTCGGTGTGGATGATGTCATTCGGCATTTTAATCCCTTTAAGCCGCAACCCTTGCGCCAGTTGAGCTGCAACCGGGTAATCAAGCCCCAGGCTAAGGATTCTATCTCCCCGGCCGAACACCTCACAGGGCGTGCCCTCCATTTCAACGATTCCCCGGTCCATAACGATCATTCTATCGCAGTGGATTGCTTCGTTCATGTAGTGGGTTAGCAAAATGGTGGTGATTCCTTCATCCCGGTTCAAACGCAGGATACTTTCCAGCACTTTACGCCTGCCGCGCGGGTCTAAGTGTGCTGTCGGTTCGTCGAAGACAATACATTTTGGTTTCATTGCAATAACGCCGGCAATGGCCACAAGCTGTTTTTGACCTTCTGAAAGTTGGTTGGGAGGTTCATGCCGTAAATCCTGCAGGTTCAGGCTTTCAAGAGCATGGTTAACCCGGTCCCTGATTACAGTGGGAGGAAGGCCCAGGTTTTCAGGGCCGAAAGCAATATCTTCTTCGACAATACTGCTGATCAACTGGTTATCGGGATTTTGAAAAACCATGCCAACCAGTTTGCGTATGGCCGGAATATTTATTCTATCAGCAGCTGAAAGACCATCAATTAATACTTCGCCTTTAGAGGGGGTTAATAAGCCGTTAAAATGGCGGGCCAGTGTTGATTTTCCAGAACCGTTTTGACCGGTAATGGCCAATATTTCACCACGGGCAACCTGCAGATTAACACCGTTTAAAGCTTTAACTTCTTTACCGCTTCCTGCGCGGTAAGTGTAGGATAGGTTAATTGCTTCGATCAAAGGATTCAAAAAAAACAGCCCCTTAAATATAATTAGCTATAAACTACAACAAAAGTCAGTTGAGATCGTACAAATGCTTTGCCATGGATAAGTTAGCGCCGTTATCCCTGCGGCTATCCAATCTTTATCATCTCCAGCTTCAGTCTTCGGATGTTCTGATTCGTTGGATACCTTTAACTAAAATTACCGTTAATATAGCAGCGACTATTAACTCTGGCACACCGTGCAGGAACCCGATCGTTAATGAGACTTCAGCAGGCAGGTAGCCTCTCCAGGTAGCCATACCCAGCACCAGCACCGTGTTGGTGGCAGAACCGAATGCACCGGCCAAAACACAGGCTAAGACATTGTTAATCTTTTTGGTGGAATAATATACCAGGTATGAAACAACACCGATAAAAAGGCGGGGTAGAACTGAAACCAGCGGGTCGGCGAAAAAAGGAGCTCCGGGTTGCAGAAAACTGAACAAGCCGAAAATAGCCCCTGTGATTAAACCTACTACCGGGCCTTCCAGAACTCCGCCCAAAATGACTGGTATATGCATGATCGTTGCATGTCCGGCCGGTGTGGGAACCGGGATAAACCCCAGGCGGGTAACGCCTAATAGTATGGATATTGCTCCCAGAATACCTGATATGACAATTTTACGGACCGATAAGTTCATTTGATAACTCCCCCTCATACTGTAATTAACCAGAGTTAGGTTCTACACCCTGGCAGGCGAATCCTCCATAAAAAAGTTTTTGATGTTTCATTCGAGTTAAAACTTACTTATATATTATAATAGTCGCAGAAGGAATAATAGAGCCGATTGAAGAATTTATTAAAAATAGATCATTAAATTATAATAGTGCATTTTACTAAAGGGGTAAAAATAAGATGTTCAGGCGATACGTTTTGTTTCTGACAGTTATTTATGTAATCATCATGATCGGCACTTCCTGCAGCAACAGTCAACAAACCCGGCCTCCGGGCAGTACCTCTGTCGGTGGAGCTACAATAAAAACAGCTCTCGAAATAAATGGTGATTTTGAAACAATCGAGTCTCAGACGAACTTTGAACCAAACCAGGAGTTTTACTTTTATTTTCACAATAACCTGTCTTTCGGATCTGACCAAATTAGCGTTCAGCTTATTGATAACAACGATGAAAAAATCCTGGCTGAAACTGATTATGAAGTTGACCCTGACAACAGTCAGTTGTACGACAGGATCTGGTTTGGCAGCCGGGGCATGTATACCATAGTGGTAAAAGTTGATGGAGAAGTAAGGGCCACACGGGAGATAATAATCGAGCAATAAAAAATCTAGCCGCGCAGAAAACTAACAATACGCTTAAGTTTAATGTTTATTTTTTAGGGGTATGCTGATGCATATCTTTAAATGATCTTTGGAAGGAAAAACTTCAAGCCAGGCAGGAATAATAATGAGCTCGTCGAATAAGCATGAAGATGTTTAAGTCGTTTTAAGGCGGCAATTTGATTTGGAGGTAAGATAAAATGACGTTCAAGGTGCGTTTAGCCCTTGTAGCCCTGATAGTGCTGTTTATGTTCATTTTGCATAACAGCTTCTGGCTTTGGAGTTTGGATGATCGGGTACCCTTGCTTTTTGGTTTTATGCCTTTTGCTTTTTCTTTTTATGTCGGCTATGCCGTCCTGGCTGTGATTGCCATGAAGGTTATTATCACCCTGGCCTGGCCCGAACCGCCTGCAGATTTGTTTCAACCGGCAGGAGATAAGAGGCCGGCAGAAAAATGATCAGTACACTGGGAATTGTTGTCATTGCACTCTATTTTTCTGTGTTGATTGGGATTGGTATTTACGGTGCCAGGGTCAGCCTGAAGACGCGGGAAGATTATTTTCTCGCCGGACGCGGTCTCGGCAGCATTGCTGTATTTATGGCTCTTTTTGCCAGCAACATAACCGCTTTTACAATCATTGGCCATGCCGGTTTTTCTTACGAAGTGGGTTACGGCGCTTACGGTTATGTTATCGGCTGGAGCATTTTCATTACTCCTTTTACTTTCTACCTGGTCGGTTATCGCTCCTGGCTGCTTGGCAAGCGTTATGGTTACGCTACCCAGCCCCAGGTTTTCGGCGGTATTTTTAACAGCAAGCTTGTAGCCCTGCTTTTCCTGGTTCTCTTGCTCTACTACACTTTGCCTTACCTGGTGGTCAGCATTATCGGGGGCAGCCTTGCTTTTACCACTATTACCGACGGTTTAGTTCCTTATTGGTTATCGTCTTTAATTATAATTAGCATTTCATTAATTTATACCATCCCTGCAGGATTGAGAGGTACGGTCTGGACCGATATATTCCAGGGCACCTTATTCCTGGGCGTAGCAATGCTTTTACTAGCTGCTGTTGCCCAGGCCCTGGGAGGATTTTCGATAATTACCGAACGGATTATAGAAGCTAACCCGGCTATGCTGCAAAGGGGTCTTTCGGAAAAGATTGCTCCCATAAACTGGTTTAGTTTTTCCTTTATCAATTCCATTGCCGTAATAGTTTTTCCCCAGATGTTCACGCGCATCCTCGCTGCCCGTCAGAGCAGCAATTTAAAACGGGTCAGTCTCTATTATCCCCTGGCAATGGCCGGAATATTTGCGGTTTCCACCCTGCTGGGGGTGTGGGGATCGGTGGCAGTTCCCGGTTTGTCAGGTATCGATTCTGATAATATCGTGCCGTTATTAATTCACCAGTTTCTTTCACCGGTCTGGATGATTCTTGGCCTGGTTGTCATTTTGGCCGTGGTCAAGTCATCGATCGATTCCCAGCTTCTTTCTTTCACACACCTGGTTACTGATGATTTATTGCCCCTCCTGAAGCGGGTTTCTTCCAACCAGGCAGTTTTCTGGGGGCGGATCCTGCTGGTAGTTTTTGCGGTTGCAGCTTACTATATTGCCCTGGTTCGACCTGCAGCTATTTTAAGTATTGCCGCTTTTGCTTTCTCGGGTTTCTCTGTGATGCTGCCGGTGATGATCGGGGCCCTTTACTGGCCGCGGGCTAATAAGCACGGTGCTTGCGCTGCCCTTATATTTCCGGCTGTTATGCTCCATTTATGGTATCTCGGGATTTTGCCGGAGTGGACAACTTTTGGTTTTATGCCCGTATTCCCGGCATTTATCCTGGCTATTGCAACCCTGGTTATCGTTTCTTATTTAACTGCGCCTCCGTCGGCTGAACAGCGGGAAAAAACATTTGACATTTTTAACAGGGTGTTTAAGTATGAAGATAAGGAGACAGGAGAAAATAAGCAGCTTAAAAATGGTTAAATTAAGATAGCTTCTATTTGCTTAAGCAGGACGCCGGGCTTTAGCACAAGTGATTGGTTTGGGAATTGCCGGCGCAAGGCAGCCTCAGATTTGTATAAACTTTTTGCCTTCAAAGGCTGATTAGCAAAGTTTCAATAACAGGCACGCTACAAACCTTTTTTAGGGCACCGGGGAGGAAGACTTTGTCTTAGACTTTTCAATATAGCAGTCAATAAGAATACAATAATGACATCAGACAATGCAGTAAATCATCAAAGCAATTCAATAATCTATGAGTTTTTAAACCGATTTATAGCGGCAGTCACCCTGGCCTATATAGCCGGGATTGTGCTCGGTCGCTTCTGGTTTGAGCAGCCTGCCGTATTTTTTTCAGTGGCGGGTATACTGCTGGTAATGGTATTCGCCGGTGTTTATTTTAGAATGTATGGTCTTTACAAGGCAGCTCTAATCCTGCTCGTTGCAGCAGCAGGGGGTGCTGCTTTTTATTATGCGGTGCTGCAGCCTTCTCACGGTCTTACTACCTATGCAGGTTATCCTGTTTATATTGAAGGGACCGTGGTTGAAGAACCGCTTTTTTATGAAGATTACACAGCTTACCGTATTAGTGTGGAAGTAGTTGAAACACGAAAAGAGCGTCTTTCTGTAAGAGGCAACCTGCTGATGAAATTATATAGTGAGGGAGGAGAAAGCTACTGGTTCGGGGAACGCCTGCGCTTGCGCGGAACAATTGTTGAAGCGCGCGGGCAGCGCAACCCTGGAGGTTTTGATTACCGTTTTAACCTGCGCAGCAAGGGTATCGATGCATTAATTTATCCCATCCCGTCCGGGGTTAGCTCCATGGGCCCGGGTGAAGTAGGCGGCCTGGCCGAATCGGCTGTTAGGCTGCGCAGTTCCATGGCCGGGAATATCGAAAGCGTCCTGCCTTCACCTTCTGCCGAGCTTCTAACGGCAATTCTTTTTGGCCAAAGGCATCGCCTGCCAGAAGAAGTGGAAGAAAGTTTTCGCCGGGCTGGAGTGGGGCATGTAATGGCAGTATCCGGCCTGCATGTCGGCCTTGTTGCCGGTTTAATTTTAGGCCTTTGGAGCCGCTTTAACCTCCGCGGGCGCTTGCCCCTGGTTCTGGCCATTGTCCTGGTTTTTGCTTATGCTTACCTTACAGGTATGCGGCCCTCTGCTTTAAGGGCGGCCATAATGGTTTCCATGGCCCTGGGAGCCTTATTGCTGGATCGTGACCATGATTTGTCTACGGCTGTGGCTTTTGCCGCCCTGATTACCCTATTTATTAACCCTCTTTTACTGTTTACAATCGGTTTTCAACTATCCTACGCGGCAACCCTGTTTCTTATCTATACTTACCGGCCCCTGGCAGGGTTATTAACTGCAATCCGCTGTCCCTTGCCATTAAGGACCCCCCTGGCTGTTACCATAGCGGCGCAGGCCGGGGTTCTGCCGCTTTGTGTCTATTATTTTCAGTCCCTGCCTACGGCAGTCCTGTTATTTAACCTGCTCCTGTTGCCGCTGCTTGTCTTTGTGGTCGGCTTAGGCCTGGCCGGCGCTCTTGCCGGCCTTGTTATTCCTGCAGCGGGAGAGCTACTGTTGTGGTCTGTCCGCCCCCTGCTGGAGATGATGCTCTACATTACGGCTTTGAGCAACTCTGAAAATTTCTTTATTGCCTTGAATCCACCGGGTGTGTTTTCTCTTTTTATTTACTACGGCTTGTTACTTGTCACTCTGGTTCTTTACTATCAATGGGATAGGCGAGACAATGGCGGGCAAAATATCTCCTTTATTGCTTATCTCAGGTCTTCCTTCTTTAAACTCCTGTCTGCTAAGCCTCTTCAGCTGCGTATTTTTTGTGGCACTGTGCTGTTCCTGGTCGTAGTGTTAGTCTGGAGCGGGATCTTATTTCCGCGCCAGATGCCGCTAACGGTAACTTTTATCGATGTGGGGCAGGGAGCAGCCGCATTGATTGAACCGCCCTGCGGGGCAGTGATTATGGTTGATGCAGGTGGCAGCCCGGCTTTTCAACGGGACCCGGGGGATGTGGGCGAAAGAGTGGTCCTGCCCTACCTAAGGTACAGCGGTATCCGCAGCATTGACCTGGCCGTGGTTACCCACCCCCATGAAGATCATTTTGGCGGCTTTATCCCCATGGTGGGGCAAATACCTATGGCAAAAGTATTGGTTTCACCGATTGTAGGGGGTTCTGAATACTATAGCAGGCTTCTTGAAAGTGCTGAAAAAGCAGGATCAGTAATCCGGGAAGTATACGCGGGCCAGGCCTGGCAGTGCGGTGAAAGCTTAATTCTTGAGATAATCGGGCCCCCTGAAAAACTCTTAACCGGAACAAATAGCGACTTGAACAACAACTCTATTGTTTTCATTCTTTACTACGGGGAGACGAGGATACTTTTTACAGGCGATATTGAAGATGAGGGGGTCGGGGATCTATTCAGGAGAAATATCGATCTCAGGGCCGACATCCTGCTTGTTCCGCACCACGGGGGATACCTGGAAGTGATGCCTGCCTTTTTAGAAGCAGTCGGTCCTTCCCTGGCCGTAATCCAGGTGGGGACAAATCCTTTCGGCCATCCTCATCCCTATGTGATCAATGCCCTGGAGGATGCCGGCGTGTCAATCTACCGCAACGATTACCACGGCGCAGTGGTTATAGAAACTGATGGCCACGAGATTAAAGTTATAACTACTGAACAACCACAAGCTGTTAATCAGTAATTTTACATTGATAAAAGGAAAATGTTTTGTTTTGACGAATTTAATCGTTAATCGGTTTAATTTTGAGGGTGGTGAAGGGTCTGGTGGAGCCGGTAGAAATAAAAAGGCTGGTCGAAAAAAACGACAACGATTCCCGCCGTGCGCTTTTCGAAGCTTATTATAAAAGAACTTTTTCCGTGGCCTATAATATCCTGCGCCGCCGTGAAAATGCA
>SLHT01000275.1 GCA_007136055.1 Syntrophomonadaceae bacterium | reverse complement strand
CTGGCAATCATTATCTCCGCCATCCTGTTCACAAGCTGCTCCGAGCCCGACGATGTGGTCTCTGCCATGCTTTTCGAAGCAAAACCCCGCGTCATCGAAAATGTGAATTTCAATCTCAATCTCGTGAACGGTTGGTTTTATGATGGTGCCTATCTCTACGGGCTGGACATGTTTGCCTTCAATGGGAATGAGTCGACTGTCGAAAGGATCACGCTGCAGATAAAAAACATCTCTCCTTCCACTCATCTGGCAGGATATTCCGAAGATCCCATAGAAATCATCCAGATTTTACCCATGACTTCAAAAAAATCAACGCTTCACTTTACAGTTGATCAAACCTACATTGGAAACTTCTACATTTTTTTGAGTACTGCTGTCGGGTCAAATGTGCAGATTACCATCACTTTTGATGTCAGCCTTCAATACGGAGGCAGAACCTATAATTTTGATATTGACCGGTCCTTCCGAACCATCAGCAGTCATATTCCCCTGTCCCTGACCGAACCTGTCCCCATGATTCCCATTTACTGATCAGTCATAAGATATTATTTTTCATCTATATAAAGCCAAACTGAAAAATCTGAAACCATACGACTGGTTTGACTGCATCATGAACAGATGACCATCCGATTGTACAAAGCCATGACAGATGATGTGCTTCGTTCTCAGTAGATCTGAATCCAGAGAGGCGCCCGTCCGCGAAAGCGTTCGGAAAGTTCGGTAATCTGCTCGTTGTTGTGGAGATTCAGCCTGGTGTTTTCCACTTCAGGAGATAAAAAGGCCTCGATTTCCCTCAAATCTGTGTTGATGACAAAAACATAGCAATCACGGGTTTCACCGACGGTGCGGCGATCTCCAAATCGCAACCGGTTTTGTCGCTGGTAATGGCTGAGTCTGGCCAGCGCCTCGTCATAGCCGCGACTTCTTTTCAGTTCTTCAACGATGTCCCGATGCCTTGGGGGCACCACGAATGGTTCGGGCCGGACGGGATCGTCTGTTTCGGGACGAATGTGACCAGCAACAGGCCCGGTTTTTTCCTGATCTGTAAATTGTTCTTCGCGCACAACCGTCTCTTCCCTGACCACCACGTCACGGACAGGAGCCCTCCGATCTTCCGCGGCACGAAGGGTTCCGTCCGGCAACAGCTCCTTTTGCACGGTAAGTTGATCATTTCTGTTGACTCTCAGGGTTACAACATGCGCCTTGTCCCTTTCCGCAAAAGCGTGACGGGGAGCCGATTGCGAGGAAGTAGTGCCGTCCCCGAAATCCCATCGCAGATCCGATACGGCAAGATTTTCAATCTGCGGGTTAAATTGATACCCGCCGGTTCCGATTCGGGTAACAGAGAAGTTGATTCCGATATGGGAAAGGACATCCGCTGTTACCCTGCGGCGCACCTGTGGCAGCGTCAGTTCGGCTATGGAACGCAGATCAGGGTCCGATCCCCTGTATTGCGGCTGAAACACAAGGCGGTAGGTCATCTCGGGTGCATCCGGGAGAAGGTCCACGAATACAGTGACCAATCCGTCCATCACCTCCATCATGCCGTACCCGGACCGGTCAAATCCGACCAGCAGATGATTGACAGGCTGACCCATGTAGGTCAGTTCAAGCCTGATATTTGTTTCATGCAAATTGGCATCGCCGTATACCTCCACATCACGTACTGAGATCCGGATATGATCCATCCAGGAGCGGAGACGGTTTTGAATGAAGCCAGCCAGTTCCGTCTCTTCTCCGTGCGATTCGGCCTGTGTAAAAAATGGTATGGGGTAAAATTGCCTTTCAACCAGCAGTTCCGCGTAAAATGGAGCGGCCTGATGCAATCCGGCCCTTCGTTCGGATTGAAAAGCCTGGTTCAGCATGCCGGACAATTTTTCGCGCTCGATATCAAGGGTGTTCTGGTAGTCGTTTTTGCTGATATAGGCGATGGACCGCCAGGTACCGTCGCGACGTTGGGTGTTTTTATAGTTCAGGCCCCGCAGCTGCATGCGGCTCAGTGACCGGGTACGTGAAGCATATTCACTCCGGAACTGATCCTCAGTTTCCTGCACTTCGGAACGTATTTCGGAATCGATTACCACCACCAGTTTTTCGATCAGGTCGACCCGTGCAAAAGAAACGGCTTCATCCCGCGTCTCGGCATACCCTTCTCCCCAGTGATAATTGCCAGACAGCATGATGTCCGCTTCGGTCAGCTGTGACATTCCCGCGGGTGGAATCAGTATCCAAAAGAACGGAACGAGCAAGAATATTCTGACGGAAACGGTCATCTGAAATCCAGTTTTTTTTACCCTCATTTAACAGATAATCTAAAAAAAAAAGTGGTGATTAACACCTTTAGCACGAATTAAACCCGGCTTGTCTTACAGTGGTTCACGAAATGAATCATTTATCGCACAGGCATCGAAATATTCGGGAACCATTATCACCGTTGTTTCCGGACATCACAAAACAACGGAATGAATGGCAACATTTTAGAATTGAATAGAAATGACTATATCTTGTCTGATTATCAGAGATAACGGAACCTTGTCCGCTTATGGTGATAACGAAACCCTGTCCACTTCTGGAGATAATGGGTTGGTTATTATTGCTATCGCTTGGATTT
>SLHT01000285.1 GCA_007136055.1 Syntrophomonadaceae bacterium | reverse complement strand
CATAGAGCACATCGCCCGCTTCATTGGTCAAGCCCACAGTTCCGCCGCTATTCGGCGCTCCGCTGCGATAGAATTTCAACAGGTTATAGCCGCCCACCTTCGGGAAGTTATTCGAACGGTAACTGACCCCCTCGGGCAGGTATACTCTCAGCCGTTCGCTGGTTTTTCCATCCTTAAGCACATAATCATCACGACTCTCGCGCATTTCGATCAGTTGCGACCAGCCGCAGGTAATTGCCTTTTGCTGGGTTTTACGCATATCCATGGCCATACTGCGGGCTGCAAGCTCTAAATTCCGCTTCCGTCCCAGATCGGCAACAGCCGGTGTGGCAATTAAGACAATCATACCGAGAAGCATAATTACACACAAGAGCTCTAGAAGGGTAAACCCTTTTTCATTATTCCCGGTCACTTGTTGCTTGTCTCCTTTACGATCACTGGAATTCAGAATATGACCCGGCTCCGCTATTATCTCCCTGCAGGCGGGCCATCAGGGCGGCCCTGTCTTCATATCTCAAAAAACCCTGATCAATAATACTGTTGAAAGTGGCCCGGATCACTTCATCGACCGTGGTTAAACCTTCTTCGATGCAGCGCAGGCCATCCTGCACCAGCGGGACCATCCCCTGCTCGACAGCCTTATTCTGCAGCCCTTCTGCCGTAACACCCCGCAGGATCAACTCCTGCAATTCCCTGTTCAGGATTAGAACTTCCTGGATTGAAGTTCTGCCGCGGTAGCCGGTATTGCTACAGCTGCTGCATTTGCCGCCCCTGAACAGCTTCCGGGGCGGTTCTTTTTGAAAGTAGCGCCTGTAAAATAACTTTTGATCATCTGCAAGGCTGTATTCCTGAGCACAATTCTCACATATTTTGCGCACCAGCCGCTGGGCGACAACACCAACCAGGGAAGCGGTAACCAGGTAATTTTCAAGACCAATATCAATCAAGCGAGTTACCGCCCCTGCCGCATGGTTGGTATGCAGGGTGCTTAAAACCAGGTGGCCGGTAAAAGCGGACTGGATGGTCATTTTAGCAGTTTCAAGATCTCTTATTTCACCAACCATGATCACATTGGGATCCTGGCGCAAAATCGAACGGAGGGCTACGGAAAAACTGCGGTTTATGCGCGTGTTAACCTGGACCTGGTTTATTCCTTTTAGGCGGTATTCGACCGGATCTTCCACGGTAATGATATTGTCTTCCGGGCGGTTCAGGTAATGCAGCGCCGAGTAGAGAGTTGTTGTTTTGCCGCAACCGGTTGGCCCTGTAACCAGCAGCAGGCCGGACTGGTTCAACAGAAGGCCGAGAAAATTATTGTAATTACTCTTCGTGAAGCCAAGTTTTTCTAAGGGCAAAACAATTTTATCTTTTTCCAGGAGGCGGATTACCACTTTTTCGCCCCGGACAGTGGGCAGGGTGGAAACCCGCAGGCTAATCCCGCCCCTGCTGCCCTTCCACTCAATGTTGCCATCCTGGGAAAGCCTCCGTTCGGCAATATCGAGGTTAGCCATAATCTTAACTCTCGATACTACCCTGGCCCGGCTGTGTTTCGGGATAGCGGTAAGGTCATGCAGAACTCCGTCTAAACGTAAGCGGATCCTCAGGTTTTGATCAGAAGGTTCTAAGTGAATGTCGCTGGCTCCTTCTTCGATCGCCCTTTCGATTAAAGAGTTTACGATCCGGATTACTGGAGCTTCATCGATCTGTTGATCATGATCTTGTTCAACAAGCCCTGCAACGCGGCTAGCGCCTGTGCTGTTATTTTCCTCAATTTCCGCCGGACTTGATGCTTCTCCGGCAGGATCATTCATGCTGTAAAGCTGGGTAATCAGGTAATTGACACTGCTCTGACGAGCTGCAACCGGGTTTATCTCTGCTCCGGTTAACATGGCCACATTATCAATGGCATCCAAATCCAGCGGGTCGGCCATGGCCAGGGTAATCTGCCCCTCTTTTTTCGCAAGCGGTATAACGCAGTGCCGCATAGCTGTTTCAGCCGGAATATAACCGGCAACAGCCGGGTTAATGGAACAGCGGTCCAGGTTAACCCGGGGGACATTAAACTGCTCTTCCATTACAGAAAGCAGGCTATCTTCGCTAATATATCCTTTTTCGATCAAGATCTTGCTGATCCGTCGGCCCGATGCCCTGTGCTCATCAAAAACAGTTTCAAATTGTGCCTTGTTAATCAATCCGGCTTCAAGCAGCGCCGCTTCCAGGCGGCGGCGTCCAAACACGGCCAAGTTTTCTCACCTCGTTTAATGAGTGCAATAAATTAAAGTTGCGATTATTTGCTGCTGATTATAGTTTAACTGCTTCCTGCATTGCCGCGACCGGCGCTTTATGCCCTGTAAAGTGCTCGAAAGCAATTACCGCCTGCCATAAGAGCATGCCAAGACCGTTATAAATTCTGCCACCGGACTGGTTAAAGCGCTTCATAACTTCGCTCTTTTCCGGACTGTAACGCAGATCATATAAAAAGCTTTGGCTAAATGACAGGCTGCTTTTATCAAGGGCAGCCATGAACTCTTCACTATCCAGAGGCAGGGTGTAGACAATTAGGCGGCATTTGGCCAGCGCGGGCAAAAGCTCTCCTGCTTGAAATGGCAAGGTATTGCAGCGCCCAAGATCAGTCTCATTCCGGATCAGGTTGGCCAGGTCTTTCGCCTTAGCGGCGCTGCGGTTGACAATAAACATCTCGCCTGCTCCGCTTCGGGCCAGGGTATAGGCTACCGCCCGGGCGGCGCCGCCGGCGCCTACTATCATAACGGGCTGTTCAAGCCTGTAATCGGGGGTTGAGTGCTTTAGAAAATGATAAAAACCGGAACCGTCAGTAGTTGTTCCAAACAGGCTGCCCCGGCGGTTAACGATAGTATTTACAGAACGAATCGTCTCTGCTTCCGCAGATACGGAGTCAAGAAAAGGAATAACCGCTTCTTTAAAAGGGCTCGTCACGTTCGCCCCGGCGGCCGATAGGGCTCTTAAACCTTCCACGGCCGCACCAATCCGCTCTTCTTCAACATGGGCGGCCAGGTAGCTATAATTTAGGTTCAGAGCCTGAAAGGCACTGTTGTAGAGGGCCGGTGATAATGAGTGGTTAACGGGATTACCGAGCAGAAAACAAAACCTGGTTTGCGCATTAATAGTCATTACAGCCACCAACTTCCACGCGCTAAATATTAAATATTATAGCACAGCTGTAAGCCGTGCGGAATATCAATATACAGATTCTTCTCAAAAACAGATATTTAATCACAAAATCTAGAGGATTATTTGAAAAAGCGCCGAATAGTAAAGTGTTTGCTTAAATCTTGAACGCATCGCCCTGTCGTCTTGAAATTCATGGGTCAAGTAGTTCTTTAATCATTTAGCAGGATAATCGGAGAAGGAGACGAAATATTTAAGGCATGGATTTTTATAGCGCTTTTCTAGTGATCATTGTTTTTTTAATCGGCCTCAGCTTTGGCAGTTTTCTTAACGTAGTCGTTTACCGGCTGCCGAAGAAATCTTCGCTTGTAACCCCACCATCAAGCTGTCCTGCCTGTGAAAACCGGCTCGGCTTTATCGAGTTAATTCCTTTACTCGGTTACCTGATCTTAAAAGGCCGCTGCAAGCACTGCGCTATGAAGATTAGTTTGCGTTATCCCCTGGTTGAACTGACGACCGGCTTGCTTTTTGTACTAATTTATACCTATTTCGGCCTCACCATCGACACCTTATTTTACCTTACCCTGCTATTTTTGCTCCTGGCCATCGCCTTGATTGACCTTGAACACCGTATTGTGCCCAATACCATGGTTGCAGTTGGCCTGGGCCTGGGTTTTATCTTTTATATCCCAGCCCTTGCCGATTTGTGGCTGAACCTGCCGGCCTGGATGGTCGTAAAAAGAAACGTTATTGATGCTGCAGGGGGCTTTTTGCTCGGCGGCGCAATTATGCTCATCATTTTACTGGTCAGCCGCGGGGGTATGGGTGCGGGCGACATGAAGCTGATGGCTTTAATCGGGCTTTATGTGGGCCTGCGCGGTGCAGCCCTGGTTATGCTGCTCGGTTTTTTCCTCGGAGCCGTTGTCGGCGTTACCTTTATGGTCCTCGGCAAACTGACCCGCAAGGATGCCTTGCCGTTTGCCCCGTACCTTTCACTTGCAGCTTTGATCGAGGTGCTCTGGGGCGAACAAATCTGGAACTGGTATCTAAACCTGCTCAATTAAACACAATTTGCTGAACCTGTTAAACCTGTCGACGCAGTAATAATCATTCAAGGAGTTGCTGAAGTGAACATATCCGTTTTACGCTCAAACGGCGGTTATACCTTTATAGAATTATTAATTGCCATTAGTATCCTCGGTCTTGTAGTTGCCCCTTTTCTGGCCCTTTTCTCGGGCAGTTACCTTGCCATAAGCAGTGCCGGCCGGCAATCAGCTGCTATAAATCTCTGCAGGGAACAGATGGAAGCAGTTAAATCTCTCGGCTGCAGCACTGTCCGCACAACTTATCTCGAAGAAAACGCCTCCTCTAGCAGCGTTGAAGAAACAATCGCTGGTTTTAGCGGTTTTAGAAGGACTACTTCTGTAGAAACCTTCATTTTTTCATGCGAAAATGAGCCTTCATTGGAACTTGAACTGCTCTTTATCGAAGTAACCGTGCTTTGGAATGAACGTCAATCTGAAAAATCGGAAACGCTGTCCAGTTTCCTTTCCTGCCGGTGAATGAAATGATCAATTTTAAGGATAATAAAGGGCTGACCATGATTGAATTGTTGCTAACCCTCGCAATAATCGGCTTCGTAATCGCGGCGTTGTATACATTTTACCTGACCGGTTTGCGCGGATGGCAGCGGGGTTTAGAACAAATGGAAGCGCAACAAAGCGCCAGGATTGCCATGGATAAGATCATCAGCGAAGTGCACTACGCCCATGAATTAAGCCTTGACGAAGATAGTAAGGCAGTGCGGTTTAAAATAAGGGATAACATCAGGACACTGCGCTTCAGGCTGATAAATGACGAGCTTGTTTTCGATTCCTGTCCAAACGGTGAAGGCAGCTACTTTCACACCAAGATCGCCTTAGGCGTAACAGATTTAACATTTAGCCTGGATGATAATCAGCTGCTAACCGTAACCATCGCTGCCGGGACCGGCAGCAACAGTATAATACTGACCAGCAGTGTCCGCCCGCGCAACCTGCCCGGAGGTGATTAAAAGCTTGCCGTTAAAAATAACAAAAATGATTCTCTGCGGCCGGGAAAGCGGTATGGCCCTGGTCCTGATCCTTGTTTTCACCGCGGCCTTAATGGTTCTTGGCACTGCCCTGCTTAGCTACGCCGCTAATGAAAAGCAGATCGCCGATTACTATTGTCAGGATCCGGCAAAGTACTATCTTGCCGAAGCGGGCCTCGAAACGGGGCTGGCCGCTTTGCAAAAGGACTTCTACTACAGCCAGGAGATAGCAGGCACCCTCGGTCCGGGCTCTTTTCGGGTCAGCTTTGAAGATGAGAGTGAAAACAGGCGCCTGATTATCTCTGAAGGATTACTTGAGAACTACAGCCTAGAGTTAACAATCATAGTTGAGTATGACCCGGCAGGCGGGTTAATTATTACCGAATGGCAGGCCCCTTTTTAACAACTTAGCTTTCTTTTTAGAGGAAGGGTGATTAATATCGTTACCAGAAAAATATTGAGCCGTTATTCACCAATTGGTATTGACATCGGCAGCGCCCAGATAAAGATGATCCAGTTCCGGCAAGGCCGAGGCCGGGTTAACCTTCATTGTAAGGCAATCAGCCCTACTCCCGCTGAAGCGTTCGAAGAGGGCGTAATTAATAAACCTGATCTGTTGATCAAAGCGCTAAAGCGCCTCAAAGAAAAAAAGCGCTGGCATAAAAAAAGGGCAAACCTTTGTCTCGGCCCGCGGGCTTTCTACCTGCGCAAGGTCAGGCTCCCCCAGATGACAGAAAAAGAAAGGCGCAAAGCAATGTTCTGGGAAGTAGAAAAACACTTTCCCCTCGCGGCCAAAGAAGCTGTCTTCGATTTCTGCCCGGCAGGCAGCCTGACAGAAAATGGCGAACAAACCGGTGATTACCTTCTGGCCGCCGTGGCAAAAGATACTGCTAATGCATACACCGCTGTGGCTAAAGGTGCCGGCTTTCTCAGCGCTTCCCTTGAAATTTTGCCCCTGACCCTTTACCGGTCACTGCAGAACAGTCCCCGGGTATTGGGTGGCAGTCAAAAGCAGGAAAGAAAATTCGACAATAGATCTGCGCTGCGGGTGCTCCTCGATATAGGCTTCCGGGACAGCTCAATTGTAATTACCCGCGGCAGCCTGTACCTCTATTACCGGAACATAAAAACAGGGATCGACCATTTTTGCCGGACCCTGCTCCAATCGGGCTGCGTCAATTACCGGTCAGCTTATCAGCGGGTTTACGAAAACGGCCCCCTCGAGTCAAGAGGCCTACTAACAGCAGCCGATCATTTTACCGCAAAAGTGGGGCAGTCCCTTGCCTACTGGGCAGATCAGTCAGAATGCCCCTCATCTGCTCTCTACAGCCTAGAATTTTGCGGTGGGGGCGCTTTTATACCGGGCCTGGCTTCATATATTGAGCAAAAACTGGCCCTCAAACGCTGTCTTTATAACCCCCTGGCCCCGGTAACAGGCAGCAGGTCAGGTCAACAACCTGAAGTGCACAGGGAAGAAGCCCTCTACCCTGCCGCTCACGGACTGGCCTTGCGGGGGTGGTTAAAATAAATTACGACCTTGACTTGCGCAGTGCGGAATATATATCTTCCACCCGTTTTTTTAAAAGCGGGGCCCTAAAACTGGTCCTTACTTTATGCTTGTTTCTTTTACCCCTGGCTCTATTCTACGGCCTGGAAGGTTACAAGGCGCATTTGGAGCAAAACACTTCCGCCCTTGAAGCAGAGCTCTCTGTTCTTAGCCTCAGGGCTGAACCGTTTATAGCCATGACTGCCGAAAGCGAACAGATCAGGGCCAGGTTGGAACTGGAAAATAAGCTGGACAATGTATGGGTTTCCTGGTCTTCGACCCTTCACAAAATTCGGACTGCAGCGCCACAGACTCTTAATCTGGACAGTATTGTCATCGACTCCGGCGGTCGGGTCGAAATTAAAGGCGCCAGCTCCGAAATGCAGAGTCCCGCCCTCTACCGGCAAAATTTAGATAACCTTGCCTTTACAGGAAATACTGAGTTAAAATCGGTCGCCATGAACTCACAGGGCGGTTATAGCTTTACAGTCACGACAATTTTCATTTCGCAGAAAGAGGTCACCGGGGATGAAAACTAAAAAAGCTGCCCTGGGCAAAAGAGAATATTACCTGCTGCTGATAATCGTCTTGCTGGGAATATTTACAACAGGTTGGTACTTTAAGGGAGCGGCGCTTTACAAGGAAGTCAAAACCCTCCACCTGGAACAAAGTAACCTGCAAGAAAAAAAGGAACCCCTGCTGGCTGTGCTGCAAAACCGGGAACTGATCGAAGCTAAATGGAACCTTCTTTGTGAGCAAAGAGAAGGCCTGAATAATATAATACCCCCTCTTTTAGAACTGCCCCTGGCCTTAGCCAATTTGGAAACGGTTTTAGAAAACCACACTGTAGCGGTCCATTCACTGCGTATCGGTGAAACCGATTTTAAAGAAGACCATGCTACTGTAGAGCTAAATCTAAACTTATCCGGCCGGCCTCACATCCTGCAAGCTATGCTCCGGGATCTTGAACAATTTCCTCACCTGCTTTTGCTTGAAAAGATCCGCTGGTTTAATCATAATAACGCGGATACAACCTTAGAGCTGCAGTTTAAAATGGTTTTCAGTCAGGATGTTCAGGGCGCCGCAGAATTATATAAAACGCCAGGCGATTGATTAAAGGAGGCTTACAGTAATGGCTTCGCAGTATCGCTATAAAGCAAAGGATTGGCAGGGAAATCAAAAAAGCGGCGTTTTATCAACTGCCAGCGAAAATGAGGCCCTTTCCCAAATTCGCTCCCGGGGTCTGGTGCCCCTTGAAATTCGAAAACAACGCTATTTAAACCTTTTTAGTAAAGAATATTTTCTCAAATTCCTCGAGGTTATCGGCTTAAGTCAATACAGCAGCCGCGATTTAATGATCTTTTGCCGGCAGCTTTCAACCATGCTCAAAGCCGGTGTTTCAGTTTTACGCGCCTTAAATGTCCTGGCCGGGCAGATGGAAAACCGTTCCTTCAGGGCCAAGCTAAGCGCAGCGGCCTTTGCCCTCGAGGAAGGCAGCGACCTGGCCGGCGCTTTTAAAGAACAGCAGGGCTATTTCCCGTCCCTGCTAATTAATATGACCGCCGCAGCTGAAGCAGGAGGCGTTCTTGATACATTCATGGAAAGGATGGCCCTGCACTATGAAAAGCAGCATGACCTGGAAGAAAAAATCCGCTCAGCTACAGTCTACCCGCTGTTTATAACTGTCGTAGCAATCATTGTAGTTCTGGTGATGATTATCTTTGTTTTGCCCCAGTTCGCGAACATCTTTAATTCGATGGGCATGGAAATGCCCCTGTTCAGCCGCATCCTTTTAGCGGCAGGTCAAACCGCCGCCGGCTACTGGCACTTATTTCTTTTAGCCTTCTTGTCAGGATTAGGAGCTTTAAAGTGGTATACAAAAACAGAAAAAGGCAGGCTCCGCGTTGATCGCCTTCGCCTGAGCCTGCCCCTTTACGGCAAAATATACAGGCAAAATGCTGCTGCGCGTTTTGCCCGCACCCTGGGCACCCTGCTGGGAGGAGGAGTAACCCTGCACAGCGCCCTTCAACTGGCCGATAATACTATCGATAATGCGGTAATATCATCTACAATCAACGACTTAAGTGATGCTTTAAACAGTGGAGAATCATTAGCCGCCCCCATGTCTGTGGGAAACTGCTTTCCCCCCTTGCTGATCGAAATGGTCCGGGTCGGAGAAGAAACCGGGTCGCTTGATCAAACCCTTCACAGCGCCGCAATATTTTACGAAAAAGAAGTCTCTTATATCGTCGAACGGCTGGGGTCAATTATAGAACCTATTCTACTATTAGCGGTCGGCCTCTTTATCGGCCTGCTCGTCTTCTCCATCCTCTCCCCCATGTACCAGGTCTTCCAGATGATCTGATTGTTGCTTCTCTGCCCTATAATTTTCATACTGCGCCTGGTCGACTACATTTACAACATGGTAGATATAGACTTCATCCTCTAATAATAAGGTATCTGGAAATATCAATTTTCCTTCAAAGCTATAAGAACCTGTTTCGTCGGGGTTGTAAGTGGCAAGCAATTGATCGTCCCATTTAACATATATATCATTTACCGTAACTAATTCTGAGTTAAAGCTCAGTTCGTCAAGCAAACCTAAATCTTCAATTGTTGTCCCGAGCGGAACGGTAGACTCAAAAATTTCACTGCCGTCAATTACAGCCACTTCATCATCAGCGGTTTCTTCATCATTTGCAATTACTTCGGCTTCTTTTTCCTCTGACTGCTCGCCTTTGCTCTCACTTACCGCTTCCTTAGGCTGGTCATTATTTGCGACATTAGCCTCTTCTGAAGAAGCGCCTGCCCTGGCAATATAATCCGCGTAGCTTTCCGAAGACGTTAATACTTCACTGATATGAACGCGGCCTTTAATCACAGTATCTTCAAACAGGTACTCGCCGGAAACAGGTTCTGTCAGATCAATGCGGCGCTTAACAGTGCCGTCTGAAGTTGAAGCAGTTTGGCTGATAGAAAAGAAGTTTTCATCTTCATCACTGTAAACTGCAGAACCCGCTGAAATTTTCTGAGACAAACTACCCTCTTCTCCACGATTGGCATCGACGCTGACCGCAAATACTTGTTCCGATTGTTTGCTGTTTTGCTGGCTGCCAGGTATTCCGCTGCCTGGGTTGTCGTTCAAATGAAAAGTCGAAGCCACCTCCAGGCCACGCAGTGAATCGGGATCGGCCACCCAAATATTATCGTTTTCTACTACGATACCTCCCTTGCTCAACTTAACCAGCTCATCCCTGGTCAACTCACCCTCACCTGTAACCAGGGTTTTATGCTGCCCTGTAGTGCTGTAATCGCTTCCTGTTTGAATCTTCATCAAAATAATTCCGTCCAGATCATAAAACTTCCTGTACACAACAGACCCCGGCGCAGCAAGAGCAGTACAGCTCAAGGCCAGGGTTAAAATAAATACCACAACTACAGCGAAAACATAGCCGTTTCGCATCTCTAAACACTTCCTCCCTGATTTAAAGTAACGGTAACCTTTTTCTCTATCTATATCTGTAAACAGTATTATATTGTAATATTTCACCTTTGTCAAAATATTACCGGAAACATATGTACATGCCTGTTAAGTAACTTTTGCAACACAGGCCTGCAACAATCGAATGCAAAATTTTTTAGTTTTTAACCGGGCAGGAGATAACGATTGCAACATAGAAACATAGAAT
>SLHT01000280.1 GCA_007136055.1 Syntrophomonadaceae bacterium | reverse complement strand
TTCACAGCGCTATCCCAGATGAAGCGGCGATTTACGGCCTGCCCTATGAATATTTTGCCCGAGGCATCCGAAAATTTGGCTTTCATGGCAATTCGCATGATTTTGTTGCCCACAAGGCGGCAGAATACCTTGAAACCCCCTTAAGAAGGCTGAACATAGTTTCCTGCCATCTTGGCAACGGGGCCAGTGTCTGCGCCATTGAAAGGGGCCATTCAATCGATACAAGTATGGGCTTCAGCCCGCTGCAGGGTTTGCTGATGGGCAGCAGGGCAGGTGATCTTGACCCAGGGATCATCACTTACCTGATGCGCAACGAAGGTCTTGATATTGATGCAATAGATAGGATCCTTAATACAGAGAGCGGGTTGCTCGGTATTTCCGGTGTAAGTTCAGATATGCGAGATGTCCTGGCTGCTGCCGGAGAAGGCAACCAGCGCGCCCTGCTGGCAGTAAAAGCATTTTGTTACCGGGTAAAAAATTACATCGGTGCATATACAGCCATTTTGGGCGGTGCAGATGTCCTTATTTTTACCGGGGGCATCGGTGAAAACGCTGTAAACGAGCGGGCCCGCTGTGTGCAGGGGCTTGAGAAAATCGGTTTTGCCATAGACCCGCTGCGCAATGAAAGGTGTATTGTTAATGCAGATAATCCTGTGTGTGATGTTAGCGCATCTTATTCGGGAACCACTGTTTTAGTAATAGCCACAAATGAAGAGTTGATGATGGCTAAACAGTGTGCAAAGGCAGTAGATTACAAGGCTGCAATTAAAAGTGACCTATACTCTAAGGATAAGCGACCGATCCGGGTAGCAGTTTCAGTTCGCCACGTTCATCTAAGCAGGAGCGATGTAGAATCGCTTTTTGGTAAAGATTATCAGCTGACAAAAAAAGAGCGGTTACATCTTGAAACAGACTACGCTGCGGAAGAAGCTGTAAGCTTGATCGGTCCGCGGGCGCGCATCGATAATGTGAGGGTGATCGGCCCTGAACGAGCCCAGACCCAGGTTGAGATTTCCCGGACAGAAGAATTCAAGCTTGGTATCGATGCTCCTATTCGTGAATCAGGAGATCTGAAAGGTTCGCCCGGGATCACGATAGAGGGACCAAAAGGCAGGATTACTATTCCCGAGGGCGTTATCTGTGCCATGAGGCATATTCACATGTCCCCCGAAGATGCCATGATGTATGGTGTTAAAGACAGGGATATTGTGATGGTCAAGATTAAAGGGGACCGTGAACTGATCTTCGGCGATGTTTTAGTCAGGGTTGCAGAAGGAGTAAAAACCGAAATGCATATTGATACTGACGAGGCCAACGCAGCAGAACTGCCTCCTGTTTGTGAAGGCTTCCTGGTGAGGATCGAATCCCGGGAATAGTCAAATATTAGAGGTTTATTTAAGAGTTCTAATCTATTTATCGAGGAGATGCTAATGGATAGTTATATTAAAGAGTCTTTTTTAACTCAAACAGTCCAGAATATGCTGCGCAATAAAAGTGTTTTTGGTGCTGTTTTGAAAGTTGAAAACGGGGATTCTTCATTTACCTGGTCCGGAAGTGCTGGCAACTTAAGCAATGATGACAGTTACTATATCGCCAGTGTTACAAAGCTCTATATTACCGCGATTATGTTAATGCTGAGGGCAGAAAACAAGCTGGCTTTTACTGATAAGGTTTATACTTTTTTCCCCGCAGATTTTATAGACGGCATACATGTGCTTGACGGTACAGATTACAGCAGAGATATTACCATTGCTCATCTCATGAGCAATACTTCTGGTATTCCAGACTACTTCTATTATGACAAGCAAAAAGGTAACTCTGTAGAAGATCTAATGCTGGGAAACGACCAGGGCTGGCCCCTGGAGCGGGCCGTAGAGACGGCAAAAACACTAAAGCCCAAATTTAAACCGGGCCAGAAGGGCAAAGTGCATTATTCAGATACTAACTATCAATTACTGGGCGCAATAATTGAAAAAGTTACCGGTAAATGGGTTGGTGATGCATTGAAAGACTACATTTTTGATCCCTTGTGTTTAAAGGACACCTATGCCTACCGGGACATAAACGACCAATCCCCGGTCCCCTTCTACTATAAAAACCAACAGGTTCATGTGCCCGAATACATTGCCTCGATTACTGCTGAAGGGGGAATAGTTTCTAATGCAACTGAAACAATGCTCTTTTTGAAAGCCTTTTTCAATGGTTTCTTTTTTCCGGATACAATAATTTACGAGCTGAAAGAAAACTGGAATATGATCTATTTCCCAGGGCAGTTTTATTTTGGTTTGGGACTGGAGAAAATTTGGACACCTAGAGTAATTTCTCCGCTTAAACCGATCAGGGAAGTCCTCGGGTTTTGGGGCCAAACCGGCGCCTTTGCTTTTCACAACCCGGAGACTGATTTATATTTCACAGGGACAGTTAACCAGTTAAGCGGTATGGGACACAGTGCTGCTTATAAAGCAATGATTAATATAATTAAAACCTGGAAAGGCAAGAGAGGATAGTATGCGAATAAACCTTAACTGGAAAAGCGCTTTAATTCTAATCTGTGTAGTTTATACACTGCTCACCATAACCAGTTCCGGCTATGCATTATTGGTTGGAAGAACGATGGAAACACA
>SLHT01000134.1 GCA_007136055.1 Syntrophomonadaceae bacterium | reverse complement strand
TTATTGAAGTGGACCGAGTTTATTTATTCTCACATGACCTGGATCGCAAAATAACTACGAACACCCATGAATGGCGTACGGATAGAATCAGCCCGCAAATAGAAAAGCTTCGAGAAATCAGTTTTGAAATGTTTCCGAAAATAGTGGAGAAACAGATCAAGGGCGAAATAATCTATTACCCCCGGGTATCCGATATGCCTCATACTGACCCTGCGCGAGGTTTTTTTGAAAACGAGGGGACACAATCAGTTGTCATGCTTCCGACAATGCATGGAAATCAATGCCTTGGTTTTGTCGGCTTCGATGCGGTAAAGAACATCAGATTCTTCTCCGCTATTGAAATTAACCTGCTAAAAATACTGGCCGAGTTGCTGACCAATGCCGAACTAAGAAAGCGAAATGAACAGTTGCTGAGGTCAAAGGAAGAAGAAATATTTTTCCACAACATGCGCCTGGAAACCTTATTTAAGAACTCAACAGATGCTATTGCCTGTGTAGATGAAAATAATAGAGTCATCGATATCAATAACAATTTTAATGAGTTGTTCGGTTATAAGCTGGAAGAAATCAAAGGGTTAGATTTTGACGATGCTTTGGATTTCGGAAAAGCGAAAACAAGCAACCGATCCTATACTGAGAGAGTTTTTGGCGGTGAAAAAATTGTTGCCGAAGGCACCCGCTTTACTAAAGAAGGTTTCCCTGTCGAGGTAATGGTTAAGGGAATACCGATATCTATCGACAGTAAATTATGTGGCGCCTATATTATCTACACTGATATCACCGATCGCAAACAAACTGAAGAAGCCTTGCGTAAATCAGAAAAAATATTCGGTGATATACTGGCTTCCATTGAAGATGGCTTTTTCGAAGTCGATCTCAAGGGCAATATTACCTTTTGCAATGAAGCTTCTGCCCGTATGCTGGGCTACTCAGTAGACGAATTTAAAGGCATGAATTTCCAAGGCTTTTGTAAAGACGTTCAAGTTGTCTTTAATGCGTTTAACCAGGTTTTCCTTACCGGAAAAACAGAGCATGCCCTGGACTTTGAGATGATTAAGAAAGACGGGTCCGACGCCTACGCTGAATTATCGGTGTCATTAGTCCAGGATGTGCAAGGAAACATTATCGGTTTCCAGGGTATCGGCCGTGACGTTACCGAACGCAAGCACTATGAAGACCAGCTGAAATATTTAAGCTTCCATGACCAGCTAACCGGTCTCTATAACCGCGCCTACTTCGAAAATGAACTCGGGAGACTGGCGCATAGCAGAGAATACCCGGTTTCGATAATATCAATTGACCTTGACGGACTAAAATTGGTTAACGACACAATTGGCCACCAGCAGGGCGACCAAATGTTGATTGCCTGCGCAAAACTCTTGAAGAAAACTGTGCGCGGATTTGATATAATAGCCAGGATCGGAGGCGACGAATTTGTCGTCCTGCTTCCTCAAACCAGCAGCAAAAAAGCCGAAACTATTGCAGAAAGATTTAATGCCCAACTGGAAACTTATAACCTTAAAAGACTCGGCCAGGTACCACTTAGCGTTTCACTGGGTCTGGCTACTGCAGATGATAGAAATACAAGTCTTCAGAAAACATATAAAGAAGCGGACGATTTAATGTACCGTGACAAATTGCAAAAGGGGGTTGACGCCAGGTCTCAGGTTATTATGTCCTTTATGGCTTCCCTCGGAGAAAAGGATTTTATTGCCGAAGGGCATGCCGGAAGATTGGGAGATCTTTGCACAAGACTGGGGAAGAAAATAAAATTGCCTGAAAAAGCGCTCTCTGATTTAGCGCTTCTGGCCCGGGGTCATAATCTGGGCAAGGTAGGCGTTCCTGACAGTATCCTTTTAACGAAAGGGCCCCTGTCAGACGAACAGTGGCAAACCATTAAACAGCATCCTGAAAAGGGTTACCGTATAGCATCGTCATCAACCGATTTATCTGGCATTGCCGATTTAATCTTAAAACACCACGAGCGCTGGGATGGCAGCGGCTATCCTCTTGGGATAAGCGGAAATAATATTCCTGTAGAATGTCGCATCCTGGCTATAGCTGATGCTTATGACGCAATGACAAGCGATCGGCCTTACCGTAAAGCAATGTCTCGCGAAGATGCAGTAAATGAGCTGCAGAAAAATGCCGGCACTCAATTTGACCCCGGGCTGATTGAGTCTTTTCTGCAGATCCTGGAAAACTAGGATTCAGATTGTCCTGATGGTGGAAAAGGCAATTAATTAACAGGCCTAGTTTATTTTACCTTCAGGACAGCCGTAAAGGCTTCCTGGGGAATTTCAACCCTGCCGATTTTTTTCATCTTCTTTTTGCCTTCCTTCTGTTTTTCTAAAAGTTTTCGCTTCCTGGTAACATCACCGCCATAGAGGTTTTCGGTGACATTTTTTCGCATAGCTTTAATTGTTTCCCGGGCAATAATTTTGTTTTCAACCGCTGCCTGTACGGGAACATCGAACATTTGCCTGGGAATGATCTCTTTGAGTTTCTCCACCATTTCCCTGCCCCGCTGATAAGCCTTGTCCCGGTGAATGATAAAAGATAAAGCATCTACTTTATCAGCGTTTACGAGTACATCCATCAGCACCAATTCAGACTCCCTGTACCCGTGCATGACATAATCGAGGGAAGCGTAACCCCGGGTGCGGGACTTAAGCAGGTCAAAAAAATCGTAGATAATCTCGGCCAGGGGTAGATAATAGGAAAGCTTAACCCGCCCCGATTCTAAATACTCTGTGTCCTGGTATTCTCCTCTTTTCTCCTGGCAAAGTTCTATTACCGCCCCTAAATATTCTGCAGGAACAAAAACAGAAGCATCAACGTAAGGTTCTTCAATGGCCACCCGCTCTTCTTTCATGGGTATCAAGGCCGGATTGTCTACCTCTGCAACATCTCCATTCTTCAAGTGGACCTTATATGCCACACTCGGAGCCGAAATAATTAAATCCAGGCCGTATTCCCGCTCCAGCCTCTCCCTGACAATATCCATGTGCAGTAATCCCAGGAAACCGCAGCGGAAACCGAGGCCCAGTGCCGTTGATTTTTCAGGCTCGTAGCTTAGGGCGGAATCATTAAGAGTCAACCGCTCAATGGCTTCCCGCAGGGAAGAAAAATCGTTGCTGTCCTGGGGAAATAGACCGCAAAATACCATTGATACCACCCGCCGGTAACCGGGGAAGGCTTTTGCTGTGGGGTTATCCGCCGCGGTAACCGTATCGCCTACACGGGCATCACCCACATTTTTGATCGCAGCCATCAGGTAACCCACTTCACCTGCACTGAGGCTGCTTGCGGGATCCATTGTCGGCCGGAAGACACCGGTCTCGCTTACTTCGAAAACCTTGCCCGTATTCATAAATTTGATCTTCTCACTCTTCTGGACACATCCTTCTATCACCCGTATATAAGCGATTACCCCACGGTACCTGTCATAATGAGAATCAAATACCAGCGCTTTAAGGGGCACATCGGGTTCACTATCCTCCGGTTGGGGCACCTTTTTAACAATACCCTCCAGAACTTCTGCGATTCCCATACCCTGTTTTGCCGATACCATGAGGGCTTCATCGGCATCGCTGCCGATAACATCCGCCAGCTCCCGCATTACTTTTTCAGGATCAGCGCTAACCAGATCAATCTTATTGATAACGGGCACTATTACCAGGTCCTGCTCCAGGGCCAGGTAGATATTGGCCAGGGTCTGTGCCTCAATCCCCTGCACGGCGTCAACAACCAGTATTGCCCCTTCACAGGCAGCCAGACTTCTTGAAACTTCATAGGTAAAATCGACATGCCCAGGGGTATCGATCAGGTTGAGGGTATATTCTTCTCCGTCTTGAGCCCGGTATTCAAGGCGAACGGCCTGCAGTTTGATAGTAATGCCCCGCTCCCTTTCCAGATCCATCTGATCGAGAACCTGCTCCTTCATCTGTCTGGCAGATAATGCTCCGGTCGCCTCCAGGAGCCGGTCAGCAAGGGTCGACTTGCCGTGGTCAATGTGTGCTATGATACAGAAATTCCTGATATTTTTAGTTTTCAACTGACAAACCTCCCTGTATGAAATCAAAATATCCCCGTTGAATTATATCACCGGTAAGTGCAGGCTACAATAAGGCGTTTACTTGTCCCTGGGGAAACAGCTTTCAACAGTTTACCGGCACCTACCGCAATAAACCTTTGAGAGCGGAAGCAGCCTTGCTCTAACCAGCTAATAGTAGAAATTAAATCTGTCTTCTTGACGCAAATAGTTAAAGTAAGTATAGTTCTCTTAAGCATTACTATGTTCAAGATCGAAAAAATATTGCCTTGCTATATGAAAGAGCAGTTTAATAAGGCCCAGGCAAAAGGGTGAAAATCGATATTGCTTATGAAATGACATCCGCAACCGTAAATAATTCGGTAGTAAGTGGAAAACCCTCTGAAGAAGATAACTTTGTATATGTATTATTATACTAACAATTTTCTAAGCTGACCAACCCGGTATAATGGGAGGATCAATCATGCTACAGCAGCAACTAACAGGTAAAATCATGGCCGGCGGCGCATTTGCTTTAAATATTGTATCAATAAACTACGGTGTTATATTTGCATTTGCCCAGTACAGCGCCCCGCTTCAGGCATTGTTTGGACCGGTATTGGTAGCAACTTTTATCTTTAACTTAAGCTTAACCTACTGGAACTACAAAAAAATTGCAAAACGCGGCTTACAAAGGTGGGGAACTGCTTACCTGGTTATATCAATGTCAGCAATGGTCATATTGCCGGCCGCTGGTTTTGCCGCTTCGTCCTCTTACGACCCCCGCACTGCAATGACAATACTTATTGTTGCTGTTTACCCGCCCTTCCTGACGACACTCTTTATCGGGGCTATACAGGCCGGAAAAACATACTCAGCACATTTCGATACAGGGAGGTTTACCTGTAACGAATCCCATACCGGTAAAGCAAGCATTAACCTGGCCGGAAACCGAAAGATATTATTGGCATTTCTATTATGTGCCCTTGCCTCCGGCGTTTTTCTTGCTTATATCCTGCTTTCAAGATACCCGGGTTTACTCCAGGTGGTGATATCCCCGAACGCCTTGTTTTTAGCCTTTTTTTACCCCGCCCTGGCAATCCTGATCATCAAAATATACAATAGACCCCGCAACTTCCTTAGCATAGCCACATTTACTTTGGGACTCTGCCTCATGATCATTTTTATACTGCCCTTACTAATGACACTACCGGCAGTAAATGACGCTGAAAATAGTTTCAAATCCGCATACGGTGAAAACTGGCGAGACCAGATAGATCCGGCTGCAAAAAACCACATTCTCTTAAACAAATTTTCACTGCCAGCTTACTTCCTGGGATTTTCCCCGGGCAGCTATAACTACCAAAAAGACATCCTTTTTTTTGAAGGCACTGCGGGCATAGACAAAGGGATTAAGCTTTACTGCGATGTCTTTAGGCCTCCACCGGAAAAGACGGATTTGCCGGGCATAGGTTCTACTATAATCCGCATCCACGGCGGAGCCTGGATTGCCGGAGACAAGGGCATAGCCAATATGATGCAGATGAACAGTTACCTTGCCTCGCAGGGCTATACTGTCTTCGATATTCAATACGGCCTGACCGACCGGGTTACCCTGCCTCAAATGATGATAATGTATGACTTTCTCGACGGCATTGCGACCTCTTTACCACTGCAATCATCTGATTTCACGACCATAGGCGCCCCTGACAGTGTAACCGGACCTTTTACGCTTGATGACATGATCCGCCACCTAGGGCTTTTCTCACATTTTTTGGTCCAGAATGCCGATGAATATGGAGCTTCACCAGATTCGGTTTTTATCAGCGGCGGATCTGCCGGTGGCCACCTTGCAACTGCCATGGCCCTGGCCATTGCCGGTGGGGAACACAGTCAACTTTTTAACCCACAGGTTAATGTTAAAGGTTACATACCATTCTACCCCGCTAACAGGGCCACCAAAATTCTGGAACAGATCGGCGGGTCTGCGGAATGGGTTGATGTCGAAAAGCTCGTCCGCCGGGACAGTCCTCCCTGCCTGATCTTCCAGGGGACAAAAGACGGCATGGTCCCCAAAGAAACAGCCCTTTTATTCAAGAAAAGATACCTTGGTGCCGGCAACAAATACTGCAAGATTATCTATATGCCCCTGGCCGCACATGCCGCCGACTATCTATTCACAGGCTATTACAACCAGGCCTTTCTTTATTACATGGAACGCTTCATGTTAATGCATCAATAGCATTAAACCTTTTTTGAAGATCGGCGAGCAGATCAAAAAACGAGGGCACCGTCCTTACAGTATCTGAGGCAGTGAACTGGAAGCGGAGCTGAAAAAGCTAATCATGCTGATTGGCCTCAACTTCTTTTGAAAAGATCTTTTCCCCCACCAGCTTTAAGACAGGTTTAGGCAGAAATTACTTTAACTCTGAACCTATCATGATCTTTGCTTTTTCGCCCTGACAAGGGCGATAAACCCCAGGATTAACAGGTTATATTCATCCATTTTTTCATAACAGGAAACATGCCCGCTGTCGGGAATCAGAACAAACTTAGCCCCATTAATCCGGTCCCTCATTGCCCGCATTTCTTCGATTGGTGTTACGGCATCGCGATCGGCGGCCGCCAGTAAGGTCGGCGCTTCTATTTCGCAAAGACGATCAAGAAGATTGAATTTACTGTTGCTTGACGACAGGCGCAGATAAGCATCGAACCAACCTTCATCCAATAAATTGGCAAGCATATTTTCACGTTCTTTTAGGAATTCAGAGTTAGATTCAAAGAAAAGATTGGAATAAATCGACGGAGCAATAATGCGAAAAAAGTTCCGGCCGTCTTTAAGCTTAGCTGCTTCATCCCAACCTTCGCCAATTCCACGCAGGTAATTTGTCAAACGGGGAACCGTGTTAGCGATAATCAGGGACTGCACCAGGCCTGGATATTTTAGAGCAAAAAGCAGGGCTACCTGGCCACCGTAAGATATGCCATGCAGGTGAACCTGCCGTACCTGGAGCATTTCCAGCAATTGTTGAAGATCTTCAACATGTTGCTCAATAGTGTATGGTGCTTCAGCCCGCCCGGATTGACCCTGGTCACGAAAGTCAACTCTTAATACGCGAAGCCCGTTAGCGGTAAAAACAGGAACATGTTCCGCCCAGCTAACCGTACTCATCATAATACCGTTAAGAATAACCAGGACCTCTTCACCGGATCCATCAACTTCATAGTTAATTTCGATATTATTAATTATCTTCTTTGGCATATTCTTCACCCCACAAAACTGATTATTTCTTGCAGCATCTTATCGAGGGAATCTGTAACAGGTGAATGACCGCAATTTTCCAGGATAACCATCCGGGCGTTATCACCAATAGCCTCTACTGTTTCTTCTACCATACTACGTGTCACTACGAGATCATGATCTCCCCAGAAAGCAAGAACCGGACATTTTATTTTATCTATCAGTCCGGTGCCCTCTGCAACGCCATTATAATTGTGCCCCAGGTTGAACGAAGCGAGGGCCCAGTCAAGATCAATAAGGTTGCGCTGCTTCATAGTAGCTGCTATGTTTTCTTTATATTCTTCCGGTTCAGGTTTATTAACCACGTAGATCAATTCATCCCAGAGATATTTCAGCAAATCAAAATCTCCCGCCGCCAGGGCAGCTGCCACCGGTGCAACCTGGACAGGATCCGCAGCCATTTCTTCTTTGCTGCCGTAATATTTACCGACAATTGGCTCTCCCTTTTCATTCTTGCGGTATATCGGGTACCCTTGATAAGAAACAGATTCGACTAAAATCAGCTTATTAACCGTACCCGGTTGTTCTGCCGCCAATAGCATTGCCACACCGCCACCCGTAGACCAGCCCAGAGGAATAAACTTATCAAGACCAAGTTTGCGGGTAAACATGACCATGTCTTCGGCAAAATCGGCCAGAGAATCAATCGGCTGTTGATAGCTGGAATCACCAAACCCGCGCATATCAACAGCGTAAGCAGTAAATTCCGGAGGAATCTTTTTTAAAAAAGGCTCCCAGTGTTTAGAAGATGACATGTTTCCATGAATAAGTAAAAGGACTTTTTCACCTTTACCTGCTTTTCGATAGCTGATCGTTTCGCCATTTTCGATTTTGACAGTACTGTTTGAAGTGAGCATTTTATTAACCTCCCTTAAAACGGATTGACTTACCTTATGAACCTACTAAATTATATTAATATTTTTTTAACGCTGTCAACTTCTCACCCTAACTTCGCTTAAGGCTACAATTACCAGTAATATCAAACCTCATAGCATTGCATATTTTTACTTTAATAAGGCAAATAGATGCTGGCAATACATTATTTATGTATTTTCTTGGCAGGAACTTTACAAACAGTACAGAATATTTACTATAAATCACACCTGAGTCACTTTTCAGGTTCGTTGCCTCAGGGACAAAGGCAGGGAATTTAAAATGACTTTTAATTGGAGCCAGACCCTTGATTTTTTGGAAAGAAGAGCTACATTTTCTCCCGATTGGCCGGTTTTGTTTGAATCAGACCGGAACCAAGAATACAGCTACTATGCGCTAAACCAGAGAGCTTCTACTCTCGCATTTTTTTTAACAGAAAAAGCGGGCTTGCAAAAAGGGGACAGGATGGCAGTGCTGGCCCGAAACTGCGTTGAGTACCTGGACTTTTTCTTTGCAGCAGTTAAAACCGGGATAATACTGGTTCCTCTCAATGTCAGACTGTCTGCCACGGAATTATCTGATATGCTGGACCAGACAAAACCACGGTTGCTGGCTTATGAACAGGTATTTGAAGATATTGTTTCAACCCTTAAAGCTGATACCGTTGAAAAAATGGTTGTCTTAAAAAAAGAGCGGGCTCGATCAGAGCTGAGAGCGGAAGACTACGCTTTAATCTTAGAACATAAGGAAGACAGCTTTTCCGGTTCAGTTAATAATCAACCTGAAGATCCGCTGCTGCTTCTTTTTACCGGGGGGACAACGGGCCCACCAAAAGCAGCGGTTATTTCTCATCGCGCAGTTTTTTTTAACATGCTCAGCGAAGCGATTAGCTGGCAGTTGGGCCCTAACACTGTCGCGCCAAACCTGCTGCCTTTTTTTCACACCGGAGGCTGGAACCTGGTCACCCTGCCCACTATGTTTGCCGGCGGCCGGATCCTTATTAATCCGTCATTTGACCCGGAACTAACCTTGAAACAAATTGAAGAAAAGAAATGCTCCTTTCTTTTCGCTGCAGCAACGATGTTCCGTATGATCTCTTCCCAAGAAAGCTTTAAGAAAACAGACCTTTCTTCCCTGCAGTTCGTCATGTCCGGAGCGGCCCCCTGTTCTGTATCCGTTATGGAACCTTACTGGGAAAAGGGCGTAGTTTTTGTCCAGGGTTACGGCATTACCGAAGGAGGACCAAATAATCTATACATGCCGTGGTCTTCTCTTAACTGGAAAGAGATCAAGAATAAGTGCCAGTCAGTGGGCAAGCCCTTTTTATACTGCCAGGCCCGTATACTTGGCGAGAACGGCAAAGACGCCGGGCGCGGCCAGCTGGGCGAACTGCTGTTGGGAGGGCCTGTCACTTTCTCCGGCTACTGGAATAACCCCGAAGAAACCCAAAAAACCCTGAAACAGGGTTGGGTGCATACCGGCGATATCGCCCGGCAGGACGAAGATGGTTTTTACTATATCGTAGACCGTAAAAAGGATATGTACATAAGCGGGGGCGAAAATGTTTTTCCTGTTGAGGTAGAAAAAATAATTGAAACTCACCCCCAGGTCCAGGAAGCTGCCGTAATTGGTATACCCGATGAAAAATGGGGTGAAACCGGCAAAGTTTATATCCTCCTGAAACCAGGAGTGAGCCTTAAACCGCAGGATATCAAAGATTATCTGCAAGACAAGCTGGCCCGTTACAAGCTTCCACGTGATGTTGTATTCGTTGACAGTATTCCAAAAAGTAGTGTCGGAAAGGTGTTAAAAAAGCTCCTTGTTGAAAACGACAGATAGTTCTATTCGCAGCCACCTTGTGCCAATCAATGCCAGGAGATATCACGGGCATAAAATATTTCATACAAAAAAGAAAAGTAACTTTAATGAAAAGGGCGCTTGACTTTTGCAATATTCCCATGATATTATTTGTTTGCAAAAACTGATAGGCGATTCAGGTCTTAGGTTTAATCGATTACGGAGGTTACTCATGTTAAACGATTGGCTGGTAAAACGTTCTGAATTAAGCCCGGCTAAAACTGCCCTGATTGATGCCGACAGCGGTAGGCGGGTTAACTATCGCGAATTAAATCAAAGAATTAGCGCCATGTCTGCTTATTTGAAAAGCTTTAATCTTAAGAAAGGCGACCGGGTAGCAATTCTTGATTTTAACAGTTTATTTCATATTGAACTGCTTTTTGCACTGCCCCGTTTAGGGGC
>SLHT01000048.1 GCA_007136055.1 Syntrophomonadaceae bacterium | reverse complement strand
TTCCAGCTAATAAATTCAAAACCCTGGTTCGCTGTTGCTGTAACTGTTGCCTGGGTGCCAGTTTCAATAGGATTTTCTTCGCTAACAACTATCACTCCACCTACATCTGGATGAGGCTCACTTGTAACTATATAAGTTTCTATCTCATCTTCAGGGTCAGGTTCAACTATTTCCGCATCGTCTTCTTCAACATCTCCGGTGGAAAGCTCTAAAGAGGCTTCCGCGCTGCCCAGGGAATTCGAGGCAATAGCCTTAATAAGGAAACTATCTCCTGCTTCCAGCAGGATTAGCGAGTGATTATTTTCCACTTCTCCGATCCCGTCATTCCTATTAAAAGTTACTTCCGGGTCAGGGTTTCCCAAAACAATGGCTTCAACTATAATCCGGTAAAGATCAGTATTTTCATCTAATTCTGGACCTTCAGCAATTTCCAAGGTTATAGTGGGAGCGCTTTGGGGAAGGAAAAAAAGTGTTTGTAAGGGGGTTAGAAAAAATATCAATGTGAGTACGAATAGTCCTGCTACAATCACCAATGCGATAACTAACCGCTTATTTTTTTTACTACCTTGATCTTCTGCCATTTAGAATCTCTCCTCGCTTTTTTATAAAAACAAGGTTCCTGTTAAACCGTGTATTGATATTATATTAAATAGCTATATAAACTCTATACAAAGGCATGCATCCACTTGCAGTGGTGATAGGGGCCTAAAAAATCAAAGTTTTATGTTGCTTTTATATTCTGAATGATAGCAGTATTTTTACAAAAAAACAAGTTTTTGTTGTAAACACATGGGGACGTTTTTCTATTTCCCTGTAATAGAATAGAATCGTCCCCATGTGTTTAAGAAAGGTTTTTGCCTGGCGGTTTTAAACTTACGGGCGGGTATTGGCCCCCGCAAGCTCTGCCCGGGGCTTTTTCAGGCTTCCATTATTGCTTTCAGGTTTGCAAGCAATTCATCTGCTTCCTGGTCACCGTGTTTTGTAACAGCCGACTCGGCCAATTTGCCCAGCAGAGGTACCGGGATAACATATTCAGCTTGAAAGTTTAACCTGGTTCCGCTACCCTCCTGTTCGTAATCCCAGGTAAATTTGCTCTTGATTCCTTTGGGGTTATTAACCACAATTCGTTTGTTGGGGATAAATTCAACAGTTTCACTTTTCCCATTAAACTTCATTCCGCCCATCTTGTAAACCCAATCATAGGTCTTCTTGCTATCAGCTTCTTCTTTTATATTACTTATTTCCAATATGCTGGGCCAGATATCGGGCAAATGCGCAGGGTCTTCCATGTAAGCGAAGACCTTTTCTACCGGTGCATTAATACTAACTGTTTTTGATACTTTATTCATCTATTTCACCTCCTTCCTCCAGGCACATGATTAATGCAAAACAAAAAGATCGGCATAAGAAAAGCCGATCTCTAAAGATGCTATAAGGTCAGGTTTTTGTGCTTAAATGATTTTTACTGCAGTTTAAATGTTATTAGTGGCTTGCCAGCTTTCTCTTAACTCTTAATATTAGCCGTAAACGCTTAAATACCTGCACATATTTGCAAGATACAGAAATTTACTTATATAATTTTTAAAAACATTCTTCTCTGGTATCACTGCTTTTTACTGCTCAAATCCCAACCAAAAATGGCATTTTAATTATTCGCCGGGCAAGGATTTTATAAATTTATGAAGAAATCAACAATTAATTACTGGTCCAACCTTATCAACCTTGTTAACAGTAACCTTACTTAAAGGTGAAGAGAACAGCTGGTCAGTTTTGAGTAAATAAGTGCATTACTGGTAACCACATTATATCTTGCCGAAGGAGAGATCCTCATGCTCTACCGTGAAATGAAGAAAAGCGGCGATAAGCTTTCCATACTCGGTTTTGGATGTATGCGGCTGCCTCAAAAAAAAGGCACCCCGGGCGATGGAGCTATTGATGAAGAAAGAGCGGCTGCACAAATACGAATGGCGATTGATCAAGGTGTAAATTATATTGATACAGCTTACCTGTATCACCTGGGCGCATCTGAGACATTCCTTGGAAAAGTTCTTTCCGATGGATACAGGGAGAAAGTGTACCTGGCAACCAAACTGCCTTACTGGTTGCCGAGCAATATTGATGATATGAATAAAATACTGGATATACAACTCAAGCGTCTTAATACCAGCCAGGTTGAGTACTACCTGATCCATGGAATAGATGAAATGGGCTGGAGCAAAATGGAAGCACTTGGGGTCACTGATTTTTTAAACCAGGCAAAAGCAGATGGCCGCATTGCCAATACCGGATTCTCATTTCACGGGGAAGAGGATGAATTTCCGAAAATAATTGATGCTTATGATTGGGATTTATGTCAAATCCAATATAATTATATAGATGAAAAATACCAGGCCGGGAAGAAAGGCTTAAAATATGCTGCTTCCAGGGATATAGGAGTAGTTGTCATGGAGCCATTGAGAGGTGGCATCCTGGCAAAAAAACCTCCTCGGGAAGTAGAGATGATCTGGAATGAAGCAGAAGAAAGGCGTTCTCCGGTAGAATGGGCATTTCGGTGGCTTTGGAATCAACCGGAAGTTACTGTTGTTCTATCCGGCATGAATGATGAAGAGCACATCGCAGAAAACCTAAAGATAG
>SLHT01000203.1 GCA_007136055.1 Syntrophomonadaceae bacterium | reverse complement strand
TTTAACGCCTTTTTTAGGCTTTGGCGTTTCCTCAATAAATATTTCTCATACTTAATTCCGTTGATTTTTCAGTGTTATCGCAACAGGCTTCCCACTGTAGAACTTACTTTGGGAATTTACGACTCTGTTAAGACTCTGTTAAGGTAACTTAATATCAGCAGCTATTATCATTTGTAAAATCTTTTAACCGCCCTGACCATACTTCAGGAGCAAGTTTCCAGGAATTTTCCCCTTCTTTCAGCAGGCCCAAATAGACCGCATTCGTATGGGCTACCCGGCAGAGGTAATCGACCGGTGTATCAAGGGTGCCGTGCTCTTCCCAGGATTTAGCCGGGCATTGATCGCAGAACCCCTTTAAAAAACAGACGGCACAGCGCTTCAGGTATTCCGGATTGCTGGCACGCATCTTACGAACCTGCGGAAAAAAATCGGTCAAAGCGTACTCCAGGGGCGAAAGACCCGAACCAGGGCTCCTTTCCCTGTGCTTTGCCTGATCCAGGGGATATACAGTATCATGGTGGCGCAAAAGGATACACATCTGAGCATAGCCGTAAGCATCAATACAGGCGCCATGACCGGCACCGCAGTTAAATAACCTGTCTCCGGACGGCCCCATAAATTTTGCGGCAAACTGGCGCATTTCTTTTATATATTTCTCAGGCTCCCTGGTTAACATGGCCAGTGTTTCTTCCGGCGATATACGCATTCTCCTGATAACACGGTTTTTGGCCTCATCATCCCGCCTGGCTCGCAGATCAAAGTTCATCGAATAAGAAGGTGTGCGTTCCATGTGGGGCAGGTTTGCCGCAAAAGCCTCGAATTCCGGTAATTCATCCCGGTTCTGCGGCAGCAGGCTTTGCTTGACAATAAAAGGAACTTGGTGTTCCTGTAATAAAGTGACTCCCTGCCAAAATTCCTTAAAAGCGCCGCGCACACCTGCTACTGCATCATAAGAGTTTTCATGCATCCCGTAAACACTAACTTCGATCAGTTTACCCGGTGGGATACGGGTAAAAAGATCTGCCAGTTCGGCAGTGATCAGGCGGGCATTGGTAAAGATTAAAACCTTTAACCCCAATCTTCGCGCAAAGAGATAGATATCTGCAAAATCCTCCCGCAAGAGAGGCTCGCCACCGGTAAAACGCACAGATAGGCAGCCCAGATCCGCAGCCTGTTTAATAACTGACTGGACAAAGGCTGTATCCATTTCGCGGGTTTTGATGCTCTGATCCTCTTCGGGCTGGTTGATATAGCAGTGGATACAGCGGCTGTTACAGCGCTCGGTAAGCTCTATATCAAGCCTGGACACTCGTGATGATAGATGCCGGTCAAGATGCTTGACCTCTCGAATATACTCACTCATTTTGTCAACCGCTCCAGTTCCGAAATGATAGCTCCAGTTTTATCAAAACGCATAATATAACAGGGAGCCTGGTTAACGATTTGTTCTAAAGTATCTATTTCCTTCTCCCACCATTTTGCTGTAACCATCGGTTTGATCAGGGTAGCTAAAAGTCGGCGCCAGATCTGCTTGCGGTCGGTAAGCGAGGCAATTTCGTTTACAGGTGCCTGTTCAAGAAATAGTATGCCTTTAAGCGGTGCGTAAGTTGATGAAACATCGGCGACATCGCCATGGCTCCAGGTACCGTGGACGTACCAGCCATCCGGCCAGCGGCGGATAATGTTGCGATCGTCGCAGAGGATTTCAGCTTTAGGCTGTTTTTTAAGCTGTGCTTTTTTGAGCAATTCCATGGTGGTGGACTTGCCGGCATCGGAATGGCCAACGAAAATAAACCCCTGCCCGTTGATAGCGGCTGCTGCTGAATGAAGCAAAACAGCACTGCGGTCGGCCAGCAGGGGTGCCAGCCAGATCTGGTCGGTGGGAAAAAGCGATAGCGATTGCCAGCCGCTGTTTAATATGTGGTCTTTGGAACCGGGTGGGCTGTAAATAACACCACGGCTGTGATCGGCATTGAAAAATGCCAGGCGGTGCAGTTCACTGTCATCCTGCTCCGGTAAAATGCCCTTGTAGCAAAAGATATCCCTTTTAAGTGAAATTGCCCACGGTGGTCTGCGGTAGAATTCTTTGCCCAGGTCTACACCTTTAAGATCGGGCATTTTAAAGTGATGACGCAGGGTAATGTTATCTTCGCCCGGGCTGTCAACTTTAAAAACGTTTAGTTCTTCTTTGAAAGTTGAATTTGAAAGGCTTAGATCATCATGTTCGAGGCATACTGTGATGCCGGCAATGCGGAAGTAGCTTCGGTGCAATTTTGAGTCATGCTTTCCTTTTTTATTGGGCTCTGCTGTGAAAAGATCTGTTATAGCGATTGTTTTTTCCATTAACTGAGTTGTCCTTTCATTATTAGTTACATAATAGCAATTGAGTTTAAGCAGGCAAAAACTCAGGTAAAAGCATTTCTGGAAAATGTGTTGACGCAGCCATGACATATTGATTCTTCTGAAAAACTACCGTTAATCATATTTTCCCTTAGCTTCAGGTATTTTTCACCAAACCATATATTGCGAAACGATTCATCCTTAATATTGCCTAAAGGCATTTTACCATAAACGTCCATGCAGCATGGGACAACTGTTCCATCCGAAAGAATGCTGCTCGTATAAAAAACGTTAGGGCAGGGTTGATAAGAATTG
>SLHT01000233.1 GCA_007136055.1 Syntrophomonadaceae bacterium | reverse complement strand
GGCTTATGCAATGATGTATATTTCATCCTGTCCCTTGAACGGGATTTAAATATCATTTCTTCCAATGCCCTACTTGCTTTTACTTCCTAATAGAGTATTTCAATTAACTGCTGCCATTCATTCTTGTCAGCAACATAGGTCTTCCAGGATAGCATAAAATCAAAATGCTGTCCGTGACGGAACAATCTTCCTGGAAGGGGATAATGTTTTCTGTTTCCGATAAGTATTCCATACCTCAAATATGGATGAACATATTTATGGGTTTGTGCCTTCTGACTGTATGTTATTGCATCATGAGTGGTAACCTTGTTGATCTTTGTTTCAATGATAATTCGGGGTTTCCAGCAATTTTCATCTATTTGCTCCAGTATTAAAATGTCGGTTTCATAAGCATTGTAATTCTGCTTATCTGGTTGATCACCTGAATATGATAGGATTTCATTTGAATACGGGAGTTTCCTACCAGCAACAACTTTCAAATTGTCGGAATGATGTTGGAGAGATTGCTCTATTTCAGGAATAATTGTGATTACCCATTCTTTTTCTTTCATAGCAACAGTATTTCTACAATCTATTTACTTTAAAGAATCAATTCTAAAATTTATTCATTAGAACAATCAATTTATCCCATATGGTTCGTCTTGCTTTATTAGTCATCTTCGCTTGTGAATGAGGGGCAGAAAATACATTCCATTGCCATAATTGTGCTGAATGCCCCTTAAACCTCCTATGTTGATCATAATGGCGTTCAATATCTCTCAATAATTTAAATTTGTCGAGAATTTTCATATTTTTCCCACCAATAGATAATAACCAGGGAGGGTTGATATATCGAACGTATCTTTCAAATAAAGGTAAGGCAAGCCGATAATCCTCCTCCTCTAAAAGACTTTCTCTGGGTGTTCTGAAAAAACAAAGATTGGTATAATTGAAATTAATATCTTTAAAATTTAGACCCACCTGCTCTAAGTTCTTTCTGCTCTGTTTAATAAAGGTGTAATTAACAATATTCTCACCCGTTGGCATTTGTGTTTGAGGTTGGTAGTCATCACCACCCCAATTAATTCCAAATATTATTCCCCTTTCCCTTTGAATAGGAGTAGCACATACCGCATAATTCCAGTTTTTCCCCTGGTTCAATTGTTTTTGATAAACAGGACTTTGCTTAAACTGTTTTTCTGTGTCTGATAACAATTCAGCAAAAAATTGAATCTCTGATTTGTTTTTATCCATTTCTTTGAAGTTATGTTTAATTATGAGTTAGTATCTTACTTCAATTTTTCAACACTCATCCTATTAGCAATCTCAACCAACATGTTATCCAATTGTCTGGTTTTTAAATCCATATCAAACTTATCCTGAATTTCCTTTCTAAAATAAAAACATCGGCAGAAGAACTTTGCATACTCAATATCACATTCAGCATCTTTGATAATTTTATCGAGTTCATTCGGAATGCTGCTAACAAAAGACCTCATTCCTGTTACAGCACGACTGTCATAGATGAAAAACAAATCAGGCAGGTGGAAATGTAAATATTTGGATGCAAAGGAACGCTTGTTAAGGTCCGTTATATCCCTTAATAATTCGGTCAAATAGTAATGGGTTTGAAGTATTTGTTTTATGTTATCAGATGTAATGGTCTTATATTTCTTTAAATCATTTAGATGATTGTCAATGTCTGATTTCTTGAATGTCGGAGCAATGGTATCAACATAAAAGTTGTCATTAATTTCATCCTGTTTATTCCTGCGCCTTTCAACTGCTGCTGCATAAATACGTCCAATAAACAGTACTTTCGCAATAATGACATCGTCCTGATCATGGCGGAAATTCTTCCTGCATAAATCATAGAGAATCTGTTTGCCAAAATCCCATGGCGGATTTTGTAATGCGTTATTGATTTGTTGTTTTGTAGGGAATATTATCATTATAAGATATCATATCCTATGACCTAATAAGAAATCATTTGCAATGCTTATTAATCATTTCAATTACCTCCTTGCGTCCAAATTCTCTTGCTTTATACCAATCCGCACATGCACCATTAATATCATTAAGTTGAAATTTGGCATATCCTCGATTAGTATAAGTTAATGCATATTCTGGATTAATATCCAATGCTCTATTAAAATCTTTTATCGCACCCGTGTAATCCCGAATCTCCATTTTTTCAAGTCCTCTATTAGTATATGATTCTGGACGTTTTGGATCAATTTCTATAGCCAAGGTGAAATCGATTATCGCACCCTTGCTATCTCCAACAAGACTTTTTACAGAACCTACAATAAAATCTCTCCAACTATAAGCAATTATAAAACCAACAGAAGCAGCAATAGCCAAACGAATTTGTTTCTTAAACTCTTTTTTAAACTTAGATGCCATTTTTAATACGTTTTTCCAACATAAGCCCAGTAATCCGCTTTAGAATTACAAACAATACACTTTTCAGATAAAATCTTCCGATTAGTATCTATAAACAATGTTTTTGCGCCGCCAGTATCAGATTTTAAAGATGCTTCACACTTAGGATTATTACATAAGGGAACATCAACCATCTTCTTTTTATTAATAAATTCAATAAGCTCATTTTTATCTTGAGTTTCAGAGAGATTATCATAAAGCATTTTTTTTGCTCTAACAAAAAGCTCTGTTTG
>SLHT01000080.1 GCA_007136055.1 Syntrophomonadaceae bacterium | reverse complement strand
CCAGGGTGTAAATCCAGAAAACCAAAACAGACTTCATCCTTTTTACATCGTCTACATAACTGATCATGGCGATGTAGTATCTAACCACCTAGAACCGAAAAAAACCTTAGACATTCTAAGGTTGGTCTGTAAAGGCAATAAAGAACCGGTTACCGAGCTTTCCCGCCACTTTAATGAAATTACTGATGATGGTAAAAATATGATCAAATACTCCGATCTGTTGCAAGAAACAATCGTATCAATTATCCATGTCAATGAAGAAAGTGATCTCAACAGTCTTTTTAAGCCGGGGGGAACAACAGCACTACGTGCCAACATCAGTGGATTAGATGATTTTGAATTAATCTGCTTTGTGGTGGTGAAATAGACACTCATGTTTCCGGATAGAACTTTTTATAACAAAAGGATTCCGAAGCAGAAGTTTTATGAAAAATTGAAGGCAACCAGCCGCCTTGAAAGGCAATTTACAGATGAAATAGAATCTATCTACTGGAAGAACAAATTGTCTCCAGAAACACTTAATATTAGTGCCGGAAAAAAAGTAAAAGAAATTGAGCTCTTTGAAGTAAAGTTAAAGGAGCAGAAACTGAGTAATAATATTATTGAAATCATCGATCGTGAAATACCTTACCATATCGTTTTTAGGTTGTGCTTTAAAGACCTGGTTCAGTATCGGGTTAGCTATAAAGAGAGCAGTAAAAACCGCGAAGGCAAGTTTAAAATTGAAAGCTACTACTATACGGATTGGGGAAAAGATAGCAATGCTTTCTTGAGTATTAATGGTTTAGATTTGGATAAGGTTTATGAAAACTTTATTATACAGATTGCCGGGGGCAAACTACAAATTGGTGAAACTACCGATTTGAAAGAAGCTGTAGATGTAGCAAAAGAACAGGATAAACTGAAAGCACAAATACAGAGGATTGAAAAAAAAATTACTAAAGAAAAGCAGTTCAACCGCCAGGTTAAGCTGATGGGTGAGCTGAGAAAATTAAAAGAACAGCTTGAATCAAATATGTAAACAGCGGAGGGGTCTTTATGGATAAATTGAAAATGGAAAGCTCTAATCTAACCGAGCAAAACATAGAAAAGATCGGCAAGCTATTTCCCAACGCGCTTACTGAAATGAGAGATGATGAGGGTAATCTAAAGAAGGGCATAAATTTTGAAGTGCTAAAGCAAGAGCTCAGTGGGGATGTTATTGAAGGCGAAGAATGCTACGACTTTACCTGGGTCGGTAAAAAAGAGGCTATTGTTGAAGCCAATACACCTATTCGTAAAACCCTGCGGCCTTGTCTTGAAGAAAGTAAAGATTGGGAGAGTACTGAGAACCTCTATATCGAGGGCGATAATCTTGATGTGCTGAAACTACTGCAGGAAAGTTACTTAAACAGCGTTAAGATGATTTATATTGATCCTCCTTATAATACAGGAAAAGACTCATTTGTTTATTCAGACAATTTCACAATGGCTAAAGACGATTATGAAGATGTTATAGAATATAGAGATGATGAAGGGAATATAAATTTTAAGCAAAATAATGAAGCTAATCCAAGGTTTCATAGCGACTGGTGCAGTATGATCTATTCTAGATTGAAGTTGGCACATACTCTTTTAAGTGAAGATGGTGCAATTTTTATAAGTATTGATGATGAAGAAAGTCATAATTTGCGTAAAATCTGTGATGAAATATTTGGAAAAGAAAATTTGTTATCAGAATTGGTCTGGAATTTAGGTACTGGAACTCAAGCAGGTCATTTTACGAGGTCTCATGAATATATAATAGTTTTTGCAAAAAACAAAAACGCCTTGCCTAATTTTTCAGCTATTGAGGAAGGTATTATATCTCATGGCGCACTAAAAAAAATTTCAAAAGCGAATCCTGCAAGCGAAATTAATTTTCCACCAGGAATTGATTATGCAGGAGAAAGCGCTGTTTTTAAAGGAGAGATAGGTGGTTCAGAAAAGCAAATAATAATGGAAAAAAGTATGGTTTTTGAAAATGGCAAGCTTAAATACCCAGTAACAATAAAAGCAGGCTGGGGCATGAGAAATCAAATTATTAATTGGTTAGACGGGAAGGAAACATATGATAGCAAAGGGCAAAAGATTATTAGGTTTTTATTTAATTCACAAGGAATTTTATGGTATGAGAAAGAGCGAGGAACCTTTAACCCAAAAACTGTTATAACAGGAGTCGGAAGTACGAAACAAGGGTCATTAGAAATTGAAGAGTTATTCGGTGCAAAAGTTATAGATTTTCCAAAGCCAAAAACTCTCATCGCATATATAATCCAATTATTATGTAGAGGTAATGATATCATGTTGGATTTTTTTTCTGGCTCTGCAACAACTGCTCACGCAGTCATGCAACTTAACGCTGAAGATGGCGGTAACAGAAAATATATCATGGTTCAGCTTCCTGAGATTTGCAGGGAAAATACCGAAGCTTATAGAGCTGGTTATAAAAACATCTCTGAAATTGGCAAAGAACGAATACGTCGCGCCGGTGAAAAGATTAAAAATGACAATAAAGACAAAGAGGGCATTGATAAACTCGATATCGGTTTTAGAGTTTTGAAAGTTGACAGCACCAACATGAAAGATATATATTATTCTGCCAATGAATATGAACAAAGCAAGCTTGATGAATTTATTTCAAATATCAAAGATGATCGTACCGATTTGGATCTGCT
>SLHT01000147.1 GCA_007136055.1 Syntrophomonadaceae bacterium | reverse complement strand
AACTCTTCGGCATCATCTTCAGGTATAATCCCGCCAACCACTATTAACACATCATCCATGCCGTTTTGACGCAGCATTTTATTGATCCGCGGAACCAGAGTCATATGGGCTCCCGAAAGTATACTTAAACCAACGACATCGACATCCTCCTGCAGGGCTGTTTCTACTACCTGCTCCGGAGTCTGGTGCAGTCCCGTATAAATAACTTCAAACCCGGCATCGCGCAGGGCCCTGGCCACAACCTTAGCCCCTCGATCATGCCCGTCAAGGCCGGGCTTGGCAACTAAAACTCTAACCTTCTTCCCTTTCATTTCAGCACCCCCCTGTTTACCTGCAGCACTGCTGCCCTCTCCACAAAATAAGATCTTTTTTTTCCAAAGAACCATCCCGTCGGTTAGGCTGAGCAGTTACCGTTTTTTTGCAATCTCTTCTTTATTCGCCTTTTTCAAAAAGCCTTTACTCGATAATCGCTGCGTTTAGAAATGCTGGCAGCATCCATTATACCGACTTATTTATTTCACCAAGCCTGCTATTACAACACTTTCCATAAAATTTCTTAATTATCTCACTTCTGAGCTCTAATTCCAGGTTTCTAAAACAGCGGTTTTTCTCTGTATTCACCAAATACTTCCTTTAATGCCGAGACAATCTCGCCCTCCGTAGCGTAAGTTTTAACCGCAGCCAGGATCATCGGTATCAGGTTGTCGCTTCCGGCAGCGCCCTTTTTTAATCTCTCAAGGCTGCGGTTAACAGCATCGTTATCACGTCTTTCTCTTAAACTTTGCAGCCGCGTTACCTGCTTCTCCTCTACGTCAGGGTCGATTTTCAAAAGGTCTATCTGCGCCTTCTCCCCTGCATTATAGCGGTTCACGCCGACCACCGTTAAATCGCCCTGGTCGACAGCGCGCTGGTAGTAGTAAGCCGCATCGGCAATTTCCTGCTGGAAAAAACCCTGGTCTATAGCGGGCAGCACCCCGCCAAGATCATCTATTTTTTGGAAGTACTCTTCCGCTTCCGCCTCCAGCTGATTGGTCAACGCTTCGACATAATATGAACCGGCCAGGGGATCGATCGTATTGGCCGCCCCGCTCTCATAAGCGATTACCTGCTGGGTGCGCAGGGCAATCTTAACAGCCTTTTCCGTTGGCAGGGCCAGCACTTCATCCATCGAATTAGTATGCAGCGACTGGGTTCCGCCTAAAACTGCGGACAGAGCCTCGATTGTAGTACGCACAATATTGTTCTCCGGTTCTTGGGCGGTCAGGCTGCAGCCTGCAGTCTGGGTATGAAAACGCATCTTAAGCGAGCGTTCATCTTTAGCTTTATATTGATCTTTCATCCGACGGGCCCATATCCTGCGTGCTGCGCGGTATTTGCAGATCTCTTCAAAGAAATCGATATGGGCGTTAAAAAAGAAAGAAAGGCGCGGGGCAAAGCGGTCAACATCGAGACCGGCCTTAATACCCGCTTCAACGTAGGCAAAACCGTCAGCCAGGGTAAAAGCCAGTTCCTGGGCCGCAGTCGAACCGGCCTCACGGATGTGGTAACCGCTGATACTGACTGTATTCCAGCGTGGAACGTGGTCGGCGGCAAAAGCGAATACATCGGTAATCAGGCGCATTGAAGGATCGGGCGGAAATATCCAGGACTTTTGAGCGATATATTCTTTTAGAATGTCGTTCTGAATTGTCCCGCCGACGTTATTAAGGCCGATCCCCTGTTTTTCAGCATTAGCCAGGTACATGCACCAAAGAATGGCTGCGGGACCGTTAATCGTCATCGATGTGGTTACCCGGTCGAGAGGTATCTGGTCGAAAAGGACCTCCATATCTTCAAGCGAATCAATGGCCACCCCACAGCGCCCCACCTCCCCGAGAGAGCGGTCGCTGTCGGAATCGTAACCCATAATCGTCGGCATGTCGAAAGCAACACTTAACCCGGTCTGACCTTGTTCCAACAGGTAGCGGTAGCGGCGATTAGAATCGAAAGCATCGCCGAATCCCGAAAACTGGCGCATGGTCCAGACCTGCCCCCTGTACATATTCGTCTGCACACCCCTGGTGTAGGGATAGATGCCCGGGAAACCCAAATCATTTTCATAGTCGAAGCCTTCGATATCAAGCGGGGTATAGATCGCCTCGATCGGCCGGCCGGAAACGGTTACAAAGGGCTCACTGCGTTCCTTAGCCTGACCGGCCTCCTTTATCCATTTCTCTTTTTTTCCCTTAATTCGCGTAAAATTGTCTTTACCCACTGTTTATCCACCTTCTTCTCTTTCTTGGTCATAAAAATCAATTTTGGATAAAAGATCTCCCGCCGCGCTATAAGGATCCTTTTGGCGTTGGACAATCTTTTCGACCAAGCTGTCCAGTTCAATTTTAGCCTTGACCCGATCCCAGATCTGTTTTTTAACCAGGTATTCAACCTGATCGGTTAACTCACGCCTGACCCTGTCGCGGCGTATCTCCAACAGGCGCCCGCTATTTTCCATGTAGCCACGGTGATCCTGTATTGCACTCCAAAGCTCTGCGATCCCTTCGTTGCTAACCGATACCGTCGGCACCACCGGGGGCCGCCAGGCTTCGCTGTTTTTCATATCGAGCATCATATTTATTTCAGTTGTTGTTTTATCCGCCCCGGGCAGGTCCGACTTGTTGATCACAAAAATATCGGCTATTTCCATAATCCCCGCTTTAATGGTCTGCACGCTGTCTCCGCCGGCAGGGGTAAGTACCACCAGGGTGCTGTCTGCAGTCTTAACAATGTCAACTTCCGACTGCCCCACCCCAACAGTTTCAATCAAAATAATATCTTTGCCGAAAGCGTCCAACACCTGGATCGCTTCCCTCGTCGCCCGTGACAGGCCGCCCAGGCTGCCCCTGGTGCCCATACTGCGGATAAAGATATCGTGATCGAGAGCATGACCCTGCATGCGGATCCTGTCGCCTAAAATAGCCCCGCCGCTAAATGGGCTGGTCGGATCGACGGCAATTACCCCTATCTTCAGCCCGTCCTTGCGCATCTGCTTGAGCAGCCAGTCGACCAGCGAACTTTTTCCTGATCCGGGAGCGCCTGTAACTCCAATCACATAAGCATTCCCTGTGTGGGGATAAACATCTTTTAAGAGCTCTCTTTTCTGCGGTTCATCATTTTCAACCAGCGAAATCAGGCGCGCCGCAGCCCGCCTGTTACCCTCTAACAGTTCTGCTACCAGTTGCTGCATCAAAACACCTCTCCACTCGCATCCAACATTATCCATTTCGGGACAGGGGGACAGGTTCCTTGTCCCACCATTTAATTCCATTTATGGCTATAATATTTTGTCCAGGACCCTTGTTTTCTTTTCCAGCCTTTCCATCTCTTATCTTTACTGATTTATTCATTAAAACTCTATCCCCCGGCAGCAATCGGCCCCTTGCTCATAATGATGCTTGATTGCTAAAACTTCACTGACCATATCGGCCATTTTAATTAGTTCCGGAGAAGCGTTGCGTCCGGTTAAGATAATTGCCACCTTTTGGGGCTTGTTCCTAAGAAGATTTAAAAGATCACCTTCATTAATCAAACCGTAATCAACAGCCACGTTAATTTCATCCAAAACAACCAGGTCGTAAGCACCATCCATCACCGCTTTTTCAGACTGGGCAAAACCATCCCTGGCCAACTCGATATCGACCGGATCTGGTTCCTCACGAGAAACAAAATCATCCCGACCGGCACGAACCAGGGTTAGATTGGGCATATTTTTTGTAGCCAGAAATTCTCCATAATCGCGTCCCTTCATAAAGTGAATCATAAAAACACGGTATCCGTGACCCAGGGCCCGCATCGCCTGGCCAACCGCGGCAGTAGTCTTACCCTTACCGTCGCCGGTGAAAACCATAATCAACCCCGGCAATTCTTTCGACATTAAAAGCTCTCCCTTCATCAGAAACCGGCATGGTGAAACAGATTATCGTTCCCTCTATTAGTAAGCATTCCGGGACAGGGGGACAGGTTCCTTGTCCCACCATTTTTTAACATATTTAGATGTTGATGGTGGGACAAGGAACCTGTCCCCTTGTCCCATTATGTAAATATTAGGTAAGCAGGTAGCGTGAGATAACCAGGCGCTGTACTTCACTGGTGCCTTCATACAATTCGGTAATTTTTGCGTCACGCATGAAGCGTTCAACGGGATAATCACGGGTATAGCCATAGCCGCCAAAAATTTGTACCGCTTTTGTGGTTACCTCCATCGCCGTTTCCGAAGCAAAAAGCTTGGCCATTGCCGATGCTTTTCCGTAAGAAAGTCCTTCACTCTCCAGATAAGCTGCCTGGTAGGTCAGCAGGCGGGATGCTTCAATTTTTGTTCCCATATCAGCCAACATAAATGAAATCGCCTGGAAGTTGCAAATCGGCTGACCGAACTGCTCCCTGCTCTTGGCATACTTTGCTGCTTCCTCCAGCGCTCCCTGGGCAATGCCAACAGCCTGAGCTGCTACACCGTTCCGACCGCCATCAAGGGTGCTCATTGCAATTTTAAATCCTTCGCCCTCTTTGCCAAGAAGATTCTCTTTAGGCACGCGGCAGTTATCAAAAACCAGCTCCATGGTTGGTGATGACCGCAAGCCCATCTTGCGCTCCTTTTTACCAAATGTAAATCCAGGGGTTCCTTTTTCGACAATAAAAGCGCTAACTCCTTTTGCTTTTTTTCCTTTGTCGGTGACAGCAAAAACAACATTAATTTCAGCATCGCCACCGTTGGTGATAAATATCTTGTTGCCGTTTAGCACATAGCTGTCGCCGTCTAAAACTGCGGTCGTACTCTGCGCGGCTGCATCTGTACCGGCGGTAGCTTCTGTCAGGGCATAGGCGCCAAGCTTTTGGCCTAAAGCCATCGGTTCAAGATATTTTTTCTTCTGCTCTTCGTTACCATACTTATAAACAGGCCATCCGGCGAGAGAAGTATGGGCAGATAGGGTTATTCCGGCTGAAGCATCAACCCTGGAAAGCTCTTCTATAGCTATAACGTAACTTACAAAATCACATTCTCCGCCGCCGTATTTTTCAGGCCACGGTATCCCAGTTAGTCCAAGCTCGCCCATCTTGTCAAAAAGTTCCCGTGAAAACTCTTCCTTGTCATCACGCTCATCAGCGCCAGGTTGAACCTCCTTTTCAGCAAAATCGCGAACCATCTTACGAGTCATTTCCTGCTCTTCCGTCAACACAAAATTCACTTACTCAACCTCCTTTTTTCTGTTGCCTTAAATTTAATTAGACAAATAATGCTTATGTCCATTTCCGTTAAGCTGCTCTATAATTTCTATTAATTGCTTCCAGAGCAAATCCTTTATCCTGAAAGGCCCAGGATCAGGAAGTATAGGTTAATAATCCCGCAATATTTGACGTGCAATCACGATACGCTGAATCTGGTTAGATCCCTCATAAATCTGGGGGGCTTTGGCATCGCGAAAGTAGCGGACCAGTGGGCTTTCTTCTCTAGCAGAGGCAAGCCCGCACAGATCCATACATTTGGTAGCCGCAGTCATGGCCAGGTCGGTAGCAAACATTTTCCCCATTGAAGCCTCTTTTGAACAGCGTGCACCGCTATCTTTTAAGGCTGCAGCCCGGTAAACAAGCAGGCGCGCAGCTTCAAAACTGCAGGCCAGATCAGCGAGCACAAAGCTAACCCCCTGTTCGGTTTTATTTCCTTTCAAGTCCTGTTCTTTTAAGTAGTTAACCGTAAAATCGATGGCAGCCCGGGCCATTCCCAGTCCCTGGGCAGCAATACCTATTCTGCCACCGTCAAGAAGTGACATGGCGATTTTAAAGCCTTCGCCTTCATTACCAAGCCGGTTCGACTTTGGCACAAAGAGATCTTCAAACTGCAACTCAGTAGTATGAGAACGGTTCAAACCCATCTTTTTTTCTGGTTTTCCAACTATTAGCCCGGCGGTATTTTTTTCTACCAGGAAAGCGGTGATCCCCTTCACGCCCTTTTCCCTGTCCACGGTAGCGAATACGGTATAGATGTCGGCCTGGCCACCACTGGTAATAAATAGTTTGCTGCCGTTTAAACGATAGCCATCTTCGACAGCAGTAGCAGTAGTCGCTAAAGAAGCCGCATCAGAACCCGCTCCCGCTTCTGTCAGTGCAAAGGCGCCCAACAATTCACCACGAGCCAATCCCGGCAGGTAGCGTTTTTTTTGTTGATCTGTGCCATAATAAAGGATTGGAAACGTGCCTACCGAAGTATGCACCGCTGTAATCGCCCCGGTAGAAGAACAAACCCTTGATATTTCTTCAATTAGGAGGATATAGCTTAAAAAATCTCTACCCTGACCGCCCCACTGCACAGGTATAGGATAACCCATATAGCCCCGTTCTGCTGCTTTTTGCAAGTTCTCCTGCGGAAAATGATCGCCAGAATCAAGTTCCTCTTCAGCAAAACACCGGAACTCTTCCCGCTTCTTTTTGTGCTCTACCGTTAAGGTAAAAGTCATTACATTACTCTCCTCTGTAGATGACAACTGTAACAGCTATACAAGCATATACTTGCATGTATGTCATTTATTGGACTTTAACTATAGTGGCTTCGCCCTGCGCAGCGCCGCTGCAAATTGAAGCCAAACCGTAACCCCCACCGCGACGGCGCAATTCTGCAATTAAGGTGATCAGGATCCGTGCTCCACTGGCCCCGATCGGGTGGCCTAAAGCGACAGCACCGCCGTTTACATTTACTTTCTCCTCATCCCAACCCCCAAGTTTAATGGAGGTCAGGGCTACACCGGCAAAAGCTTCGTTGACTTCTATTAAATCCATCTGTCCTGCTGTTAAGCCAGCTTTGTCCAATGCTTTTTTTGCCGCTTCGTAAGGTACCGTGGCAATATAGCGCGGTTCAAGGGAAGCCATCCCCTGGGAAACAATTTCAGCGATCGGAACAAGGTTTAACTCGCGGGCACGTTCCGTTGAAGCCAGGACCAGGGCTGCGGCACCGTCGCTGATTCCCGGCGCATTGCCGGCGGTAACCAACCCGTCCGGCTCAAAAGCCGGGGGAAGTTTAGCCAGCTTTTCCAGGGTAGTATCGCTACGCGGCAGCTCATCCTTTTCCACCAGCAGGGGATCTCCTTTCCGCTGCGGCACCTTAATCGGAACTATTTCTTCGGCAAGATAGCCCTTTTCCATAGCGTGTACTGCCCTCTGGTGGCTGCGCAGTGACCAGCGATCCATATCGGCCCTGGTTACTCCATGTTCAGAGGGTACCGCACTGCCGTGAACGCCCATGTGGACATTATGAAAAGGACACCACAAGCCGTCATAGACCATCCCGTCAATTAAGGAAGTATCACCCATTCTGGCCCCAGTCCGTACCCGCGGAAGGTAATAAGGCACCGCACTCATATTCTCCATGCCGCCGGCTACAATTAAGGATGCATCGCCTCCCCTGATCAGGGCATCCCCAAGATTGGCCGCCCGCAAACCTGAAGCGCAAACCTTATTAATCGTTTCCGAAGGCACAGTATGAGGCAGACCGGCCTTTATCGTCGCCTGCCGGGAGGGAATTTGTCCTGCACCACCCTGGACAACCATTCCCAGCAGCACGTTATCAACTTCGCTGTCTTTAAGACCGGCTCGAACTAACGCCTCCTTTACAGCAGCAGCTCCAAGATCCACTGCAGGCACATCCTGCAGCGAGCCTAAAAACTTCGCAAACGGTGTGCGTGCAAACCCGACTACAACTGTAGCGCTCATCATCCACCCCTTCCATAAAATATTCCTGCTTTTTATATTGCTGTCCGATCTAATATTTATCGTTATTATGCTGCGCTGTTTTTGAAACCCCCTCAAAATTGAAGCCCAAAATAGTTGAATAACCAGACCCACTCAAATTTACCCGGACAAATTACCACAATGGGAGGAAGAAAAACAGCTTTAATCATTAATTCTATGCTTCAGACCTCAGACTTCAGACTTTCGTCTTCTAACTTCCGAAGCCCAACCCCGAATTCTGTATCAAAGCGCCCTGTGCGCTATATCGCGGCGGAAATAACAACCTTCAAATTTAATTTGATCCGCAGCACCGTATACTCTTTCTACCGCTTTTTGCAAATCACTGTCCCAGGCTGTTACGCCTAAAACACGCCCGCCCGCTGTAACCAACCGGCCTTCCTTCAGCGCTGTTCCGGCATGGAAAATGGCAATTTTATCGTCTCCACTGCTTTCCAGGGCATCAATGCCTTCAATAAGACGGCCTTTTTCATACTTGCCCGGATAACCGTCTGAAGCTAAGACCACGCAAACAGCGGGATCGTCCTTCCATCTTGGTTCAATATCTTTTAAGTCCCCTTCAGCAGCCGCCGCCAGCAACGGCAGCAGGTCTGACTGCATCCGTGGGATAATCGCCTGCGTTTCAGGATCACCAAAACGCACATTAAACTCAAGAACATTAAATTGATCTTCTGAAACCATCAAACCGGCATAAATAACCCCTCTGAAATCGACTCCCATCTCAAGAAAACCATTTAACAGGGGCCTGAAAACTTCCGTCTCAGTCTTACGGGCCAGCTCTGCAGTGTAAATTGGAGCCGGAGAATAAGCGCCCATGCCCCCTGTATTGGGGCCTTTATCTCCCTCGCCAATTGCCTTGTGATCCTGTGAGGATGGCAGCACGACCAGATTTTTGCCGTCGGTCACCGCCAGCACAGAAACTTCTTCACCACTGAGGCAATTTTCAATTACGACCCTTTCCCCCGCTTCTCCAAAAGCCCTTTCGATCATAATATCGTAGAGAGCCTGCTCTGCCTCCTCGGGACCGGAAGCCACGGTAACCCCTTTCCCTGCCGCCAATCCATCGGCCTTGATCACCACCTGCCCCCCGTAGAAGCGGGCCAGATGGCTTCGCGCATCATCAAAATCATCGAATATAGTAAAACCGGCTGTCGGAATACCCCACTGTTTCATTTTACGCTTGGACCAGACCTTACTGCCTTCAAGCATCGCGCCCTTACTGTCGGGACCAAAAACTTTTAAACCGGATTGCCTGAACAAGTCAGCGATCCCTAAAACAAGTGGAACCTCGGGACCAACTACCGTCAAATCAATCTTCTTCTCCAGGGCCCATTGTTTCAAGGAATCGATATCATCGGCAGCTATATCGACACACTCCGCCACCGCGGAAATTCCTGCATTCCCGGGAGCGCAGTAAAGGCTTTCCAAAAGAGGGCTCTGGGCCAATTTCCAGGCCAGGGTATGCTCACGACCCCCACCACCAACAATTAACACGCGCATTCCATTATACCTCCTCGGCTAAAGGCTTCTGTTATTATTGTCCTTACCCGCTTTGGATAGCGATCAAATTTACTTTGGTCCGTCAACAAGAATCCGTTAACCAGTGACAGGATCTATAAACGATTACTTTTAAGCAATTCGCACCGCGGTTATTAATGTTTAAAGTAGCGCCTTCCCGTAAAAACCATGGCCAGCCCCAGGTTGTTGCAAAGCCTTATCGATTCGTCGTCCCTTAAAGAACCGCCCGGCTGAACAATAGCTGTAATTCCTGCCCCGGCGGCTTCGTCTACCAGGTCGGGAAAGGGGAAGAAAGCGTCAGAGCTGAGCACGGCTCCTTTTGCCTTTTCTCCAGCCTGGCTTAAGGCAATCCTGGCCGCTCCGATACGGCTCATCTGCCCGGCCCCGATCCCGAAAGTCTGTCCGCTAGAAGCGACAACAATGGCATTGGAACGCACATGCTTGACCACCTTCTGGGCAAAATTAAGCGCTTTCCATTCTCCGCCATCAGGCGCCCGTGCAGTAACCACCTTTCCCCCGGTTACATCAACCGGTTCACTGTCCACGGATTGAATAAGCATACCGCCGGTAACCTTCTTCAAATCAAAATTCTTTTCAGCGCCGCGTGACTCGCCAACTTCCAGGAGGCGAATATCTTTTTTATCTTCCAATATTTTCAAAGCCTCTTCTGTGAAATGCGGAGCAGCGATTAATTCTAAAAATATCTTAACCATCTCCCTCGCTGTCGCTGCACCGACAGGCCCGTTCAAAGCTAAAACTCCGCCAAAGATAGACACGGGATCGGCCTCGTAAGCGAGCTTATATGCCTCGTACTGGGTCATGGCCAGACCGACCCCACAGGGATTGGCATGTTTAACGGCCACAACTGCCGCCCCTTCAAACTCTCTAACCAGTTCCCAGGCCGCATTTAGATCATTTAAGTTGTTAAAGGACAACTCTTTGCCCTGCAGTTGCCGTGCTGCAGCCAGTCCTTCACTTATGCCTGCGGAGGCATAAAAAGCAGCCTCCTGCTGGGGGTTTTCCCCGTAACGCAAATCCTGGATCTTATCAAAGGTAAGACTCAGCCGATCGGGATACTGCCCGATCTCCGCCCCGGGCAAATCCCTGAAGTAGGCGGCAATTGCCGCATCGTAACCTGCGGTGTGGGCATACGCTTCCGCTGCCAGTTTGAAGCGCGTTTCAGCACTGACCTGCCCGCCGCCTTTCAACTCGGCAACCAATTCCCCATAGTGTTCCGGATTAACAACAACCGCAACGCCGGCATGGTTCTTAGCCGCCGCCCGCAGCATGGCCGGCCCTCCAATGTCGATATTTTCAATTGTTTCTTCAAAACTGACTCCTTCACGGGCAATTGTTTTTTCAAAGGGATAAAGGTTAACTACAACCAGTTCAATGGGTATAATTCCGTGTT
>SLHT01000082.1 GCA_007136055.1 Syntrophomonadaceae bacterium | reverse complement strand
GAGCGGGTAGCCAAAACCGATGCCTTAATTTTAAAGTCCGAGGTCCACCAGTTGATCGGACATTTTTCCGGCGAGGTAAAAGATGCTGCCGGTAAAACTTACACATTCAAAAACCTTATCGGCTGGGCCGAAGACCACTTTGCTAAGTGGTAGGACAGGGGGAGGTATCTCTTTGTCCCACTTTCAGGACAAAGGGTCGCTTCTCTTTGTCCCCTGTTCAAAGTGCCTTCCAGACGCCACCATTGCTTACGCCCGGCACCCTTTGCCGGCTTACTAATACCTGGTATTTCAGTTTTATGTAGATCCTTGATTAATGCACGGCGCTGTTCCTTTGAGCATTCTTACCGGTGTTTACCTGTTAATTATTCTAATTATTACAGCCGGCTTATCCAGAAAAAAGCAGGACAAAAAGATACGTCCCTCTGTCCTGATACGTCCCTCTGTTTTGACCCTGTCCTAAGGAAATAAGCTGCCACAAGTAGAACTTGTGGCAGCTTATCATTCTTTTTAGATTAGCACATCATGTTGCTATAATTTAAGTAGTTTTTAATAAGAGTATACTCCTCTTTCCAGCCCGTTCATAATGGCTGAAAAGATCTTGTTAGCCCTGATGGTAGCCCCGGTAAAACCGTCTATGTCATCGACAAAATCACCTGGTGAATGAAGATCGAAGATGGCTTCCACCGGCTGTCCGATCAGGTATTCGATTGCCTGTTCGTGCTGTCCGGTTAACTCATAATAAGGCTCGTCTCCTTCTTCAGCATCCAAATAATCTACACCATCATAAGCCAGACTGCGGAAGGTGATGTTGGCAAAGACACCGTCTTCGATGTCAAACTGAATACCAACCTGCTCTTCACCGCGGTCCCGGTAGATTCCGCGGTATCTACCATCTACATAATCGCCAATTTCTCTGCTGAAATCGTTTGCCGGAGAATATAGTCCTCTGTTCAGGCCATCCTTGATGGCAGAGAAAATTTTGTTAGCCCTGATGGTTGCACCGGTAAACCCGTCAATATCATCAACAAAATCGCCTGAAGAATAAAGGTCAAAAATCGCTTCAATCGGCTGTCCGATCAGGTATTCGATTGCCTGTTCGTGCTGTCCGGTCAACTCATAATAAGGCTCGTCTCCTTCTTCAGCATCCAAATAATCTACACCGTCATAAGCCAGACTGCGGAAGGTGATGTTGGCAAAGACACCGTCTTCGATATCAAACTGAATTCCAACCTGCTCTTCGCCGCGGTCCTGGTAATATCCACGATACCTGCCGTCGTCATAGTCTCCGATTTCTCTGCTGAAATCATTAGCAGGAATATACAGCCCCCTGTTCAGACCATCCTGAATTGCCGATAATATCTTGTTGGCCCGAATAGTTGCTCCGGTAAAACCGTCTATGTCATCGACAAAATCACCGGGATTATGGAGATCAAACATGTCTTCCACCGGCTGTCCGATCAGGTATTCGATTGCCTGTTCGTGCTGCCCGGTAAGTTCGTAATAAGGTTCGTCTCCTTCTTCAGCACCCAGGTAATCTACACCGCCATAGGCCAGACTGCGGAAGGTGATGTTGGCAAAGGCACCGTCTTCGATGTCAAACTGAACGCCAACTTGCTCTTCGCCGCGGTCCTGGTAATAGCCGCGATACCTGCCATCATCATACTGCGGTGCTGCCACGTCAGGCTCCTCTTCTGTTGGTTCTTCTACCGGTTCTTCCTCTACCGGCTCTGTTTCTTCAGCTGGGTCGCAACCTATCAGAAGAAAAGATCCCATTATAAGCAGTATCATTACAGAAAATGTTATAAACTTCACATGATCACACTCCTTTTACTAATAGTTAATCAATATGATAGCATAAATATATATTAAGTAAATAGGATAAATAAAGCTCGACTAGATCTACTGCTTTCACAAATATAAATTGACCCTCATTTTAGTTAATAACCATAAGGCTGATAAGGATCATACCCTTGTACGACTGTAATTAAACCCCCGGACCGTTTTCTTTATCTTCAGGTAGTCATATCATGGTATTGGCAAATGCAACATGCTAATATATATTATTGGAAGGTGAATGATTGTGGTAAAAAATTATCATGAAGAAAACAAAAATTTTAATGACAAATTACCTGGGCAGCCTGCAGCAGCAGCTGATGCCACAGAACATGATCCGGCCAGGGAAGCCTTTCTAAGCCACCCCCTGGGCAGCCTGATCTTAAAAAATGCCCTTCCAGCCGTTGCGTCCATGCTGTTCATGGCTTTCTATCATATTGTCGATGCAATCATGGTTGGCAGAAGCCTCGGACCCGAAGCGCTTGCTTCGGTGAATATCCTTTATCCAATCATGGCTTTGTTCATTGGGCTGGCTGCAATGATTGGAGTCGGCGGGAATGCCAGGGTTGCGGTATTGCAGGGGGCTGGAAAAACCCCGGAAGCGCGGCGGGTGCTGGGTCTGGTCATTGCCCTGGGTACGGGGTTGGGACTGCTGGGCAGCCTGATTGCGATAATCGGTTACCGGCCAATCCTCTTCATCCTGGGAATATCTTCTTCAGCATCTCTCAGTGCCCTGGCCGGGGAATACTTGATCACGATCTATCCTTTCTTTACAACGATGATTTTAATCTTTATTCTGGAGCAAACAGTGCGCAATGATGGCCGTCCCAACCTGGCCACCGGGGTAATGGTTTCCATGGCCTTATT
>SLHT01000101.1 GCA_007136055.1 Syntrophomonadaceae bacterium | reverse complement strand
TGAACGGCGGACCCGTATTCGCGATGCTTCCGATGTAGCCGACATGCTGATGGTACGGATGAAAGACTACGAAACCGAAGAGTTTAAGGCTTTGCTCATGAACACCAAGAATGAGGTGATTAAACTAGCGGATATCTCCAGTGGTGGCCTGGATGCCGCCCCGGCCATGCCCAGGGATGTGTTTCGCCAGGCCGTTCGCGACGGCGCCCATGCGGTGATCGTATGCCATAATCATCCGAGTGGAGACCCCGAGCCCAGTCGGGATGACATTGCCTTAACCAAACGCCTTGCAGAGTCGGCGCAATTACTCGGAATTCGTTTTCTTGACCATATTGTGTTTGGAGACGGGCGCTATATCAGCCTTAAGGAAAGGAATCTGATATGAATGGACCCCGGTTCAACTCCTGGAAAGAAGGGGCCATCCTGTACGGCCCATGGATTGTCATTGGGCTGTTATGCCTGGTTGTTCGCGATTCCGCATTTATGACTGCCGTCGGAACAATTGCTTTCCTGTCCGGCGCCTTTATACTGTTTTTCTTCCGCGATCCTCCGCGGCGCATTCCTGAAGGAGATGAGATTTTTGTTGCTCCCGCCGATGGGAAAGTGGTAGCGATTGAGGATCTGGATGTTACACCCCATTACGATGGGCCCTGTCGCCGCATATCGATCTTCCTGTCGCTTTTTGATGTCCATATCAACCGGGCCCCGTGCGATGGTACGGTGACGCATATCACCTATAGGCCGGGCGAATTTCGCAACGCCATGCAAGCGGAAACTACCGAATGCAACGAATCCACCACGATTTTTCTTGAAACCCCGCATGGACCGGTTACTGTTCGGCAGATCGCAGGTCTTGTCGCACGACGTATCGTATGGCGTATGACGCCCGGAGATTGGTTAACCAAAGGCCAGAAGTTTGGTATGATAAAGTTTAGCTCACGGACAGAGCTGTATGTACCTGTCGAGGCATCCGTGTGCATTCAGACAGGTTCGAAAGTATACGCCGGTACGACCATCGTGGCCCGCATGACAGAACAGGAAGCCAATGGCCATCAAGAAACGCCGGTTTCGGCATAAACGCCAAAGCCGCAGACGCCCAATCAACGTGTTGGCCAGCGCATTAACATGCGCAGGCTTGTACTGTGGCATGGCCAGTATCCTTGCAGCCATAGATCAGCGCTTTACCCATGCGTCTGTGTTTATTTTTAGCGCCGTAATCTTCGATATTCTCGACGGAACGGTAGCGAAGATGACAAAAACGACCTCCGAATTTGGAAAACAACTGGACAGTTTATGTGACCTGGTCTCGTTTGGCGCAGCTCCTGCGGTATTGATTTACACGGCCTATCTTTTCGAAGAACGTACTGGCGGGTCGCCTATCGGCCATTATGGGGCGATCATGGCCATTATTTATGTCATATGCGGCGCACTCCGACTCGCCCGCTATAACGTTTTCCAGTCCGAAGTACGCGATTATTTTACGGGTTTGCCCATACCAGGAGCTGCTCTTACCATAGCCTCGTTTGTCCTGTTTACTCATTATTATGAATGGGCAGTAGCGTTCTGGATACTGGGGCCCATGACCCTTGGACTGGCCTATTTGATGGTGAGCACGGTCCGTTACCCCAAAGACCGGATTAAGAACATCGCACTAAAACCGCGCAGTGCCTTTCGATTGTTGTTCTACTGCGCCGTACTTTTTGCCGTCATCCATTACGCCATTGAGGAATCTCCGGCATTGGTGCTGTTCCCTGCGACTGCCATGTACGTACTGTATGGATTGGGAGAAGAGCTGTACAACCGATTACGGAAAAGGGAATTCCGCTCGGAATCGGATGGCCAAGAACAACTGCCGGATTATTCGGTGCCTGCTGCGTCCGTATCAGTCCCTGAGAAAAACCGAGACGATCTGTAATAGACTAGGACTTCCGACACCAGCACCTTGAGCACCGCGGCGATGGGAACAGCCAGCAGTAGCCCCACAAACCCGAATAAGTTACCAAACACAAGTACAGCAAGAATGATCCATACTGGTCCCAATCCAACCTTATTACCCACAATTCTAGGGGTTACATAGTAGCTCTCGATTGTCTGGGCGATGGTGAAAGCCGCGATGACGGTTATTACCTGCCACCCCAGACCACTGCGTAACAGCGTGAGGAAAATGGCTGGTCCAATCGTTAGCGCAATCCCCAGGTACGGCACGAATCCCACTACAATGCCAAATAATGCTATCGGAATGGCAAAAGGGGTCCCGGCGATGAGCATTCCAATGGCGTACATGCTGCCAAGAAACAGAGCGACAATGAGCTGTCCCCGCAAAAAGGCTTGCAGTTGACCATCGATACGTCCAGCAAGTTCCTTAGCTTTGCTCCGATACCGAGGTGGAATAAGCTCCTGGACACCGGACAATAGGCCTTCAAAATCATAGAGCAAATACCCGGCAACGAATGCGAACAGAGCAAAATTGGCCATAAACAGGAAAAAGTTCACAAACCACCGTGTAAAAGCGCCAAACATTTGCCGGATTGTAAGACCTGCTATTTCTCCTATATCTAAAAGGTCGTGCATGTTGGCGCGTACATATTCGAAGGCATGCTCCTGGACATATTCCCCGAGGCGCGTGGCGATGATGGCTCTTGGGCTAACTTCCTCATCTGGCTCTTCCCATTCCATCCATTCCACAAACTGGTCGAGCGGT
>SLHT01000039.1 GCA_007136055.1 Syntrophomonadaceae bacterium | reverse complement strand
TGGATGGCACCGGAAATCCATGGTTCTACGGCGATGTGGCGGTGCGCGGCGACCGCATTGCGAAGGTGGCACCGGCGGGAATGCTGGGCGACACACCGGCACGGCAGCGGTTGGCCGCCAACGGCCATGTGGTGGCGCCTGGTTTCATCGATATCATCAGTCACTCCCGTGGGGCGTTGCTCAGCGGAGACGGCCGCGTCCTGAGCAAAGTCACCCAGGGTGTGACCACCGAAATCCTGGGAGAAAACACCTCCAACGCACCGGCCAACCTCAACACGGCGGGCAACATCGACCTGGACAACCCGGAAGCCGTGGCCCGGGCACTCCGCTTTGCCGGTCCCCATGGTTTCGACGCGTGGCTTCGCGCCATGGAAGAGAACGGGATGTCGGTAAATGCCGGCTCGTTCGTGGGAGGCAGTACCCTTAGACGATACGCCAAGGGAATGGCGGCTGGTGAGCCCACGGCTGCGGAACTGGATACGATGCAGGCAACGCTGGTCCGTGCGATGGAGGACGGGGCCTTTGGCCTCGCCACCGGCTTGATCTATCCCCCGGGCAGCTTCTCCTCCACGGAGGAACTGATCCAGGTCTCCCGCAGTATGGCGCCGTATGGTGGTATATACATCACGCATCTACGTTCGGAGGGCGACCACCTCCTGGAAGCTATCGACGAAGCGATCCGTATCGGCGCTGAGGCGGGAGTACCGGTGGAGATCTATCACCTCAAAGCCGCCGGTCAGCGCAACTGGCCGTTGGCGGAGTCGGCTATAACCAACATCCACGCCGCCCGTGCCGCCGGTCTGGACGTGACGGCCAACATCTACCCCTACCCCGCCGCCGGAACCGGCCTCACCTCCTGCCTGCCCGACTGGGCCTCCGCCGACGGCCAACTCTACCAGAACCTGCGTGATCCGGATATGCGGGCGCGGATACGTGCCGAGACGGTTCGCGAGTTCAGCGACTGGGAGAATTTTTGCGTTCTTGCGGGACCCGAGGGCGTGATGCCGGTTGGATTCAACCGGGCGGAGAACAGCCAGTGGATCGGCCGGCGGCTTTCCGAGATAGCCGAAGCACAGGACAAGCACTGGGCCGACGCGGCCATCGATTTGCTGGTATCGGAAGGTCAGAGGATTTTCACGTTGTATTTCCTCATGAGTGAAGAGAATGTCGCTTTGCAGATGCGGCAGCCATGGGTGGGCTTTGGCACCGACGCCGGCGGCAGGGACCCGGCGACGGCCAGGGCGCTGACACACCCGCGCGCCTATGGAAGCTATCCACGCATTCTCGGTAAGTACGTACGAGAAGAAGAAGTGATCACCCTGGAAGAAGCGGTGCGGAAAAGCTCGTCAGCTATTGCCAACCGCCTGGGAATCCGGGACCGGGGATTGCTGCGGGAAGGAATGTACGCCGACATCGTCGTCTTCGACCCCGCCACCATCCGGGACCATGCCACTTACGACGAGCCACACCAGTTATCCGTCGGCGTGGAACACGTATTCGTTAACGGCGTAGCCGTATTGCGGGACGGTAGCCATACCGGGGCCAAACCCGGCAGGACGGTGCGCGGCCCGGGCTATGATCCGACACTGCAACGGTAACGGAGCGCAAGGCTTGCAGCCGGCAGCGTTGGCAGGCCGCAAGGGTGGCAGGCGGCAACGGTAACGGACCACAAGGGTGACGGGCCAATAGAAACGCCGCAAATCCGTGCGGACACAGGTGAAGGAGTTACCACATGCGACCACGACGAGCATCGCTCACACCGGCGATTGTCATAGCGCTCTTCGCTACGATCATCGCCACCGATGAAACACGGGCCGAAGCGCTCCAGCCCAGCCAGGTGGTACTCAACTGGCAGTGCGAACCGTCCACCACCATGACCATAACCTGGCGTAACGACGACCGCGACGGGCACCATGTACTACGCTACAGCCGGGAACCGGACTTGCCGCCCCACACCTGGCGCGCCCGCGTGGCAGAATCGTTCTCCTTCGAAGAGACCAGCGCCTGGCTGCACCGGGTGGCGCTGACCGGCCTGGAGCCTGACCAAACGTACCACGTCGTCATCGAGCACCCCGAGCATCCCGAATCATTCAAGTTCCGAACACTACCCGCCGCCCGCGGGGAACGTGAGCTGGTATTCCTGGCCGGAGGCGACTCACGCTCGCGGCGGGATGTGCGCCGGGAGATGAACGCGCTGGCAGCAGCCGAGAAGCCGGATCTGGTCATATTCGCCGGCGACTTCATCAACACGGCGCTCTCCGAGAGTCAATGGGACGATTGGTTCGACGATTGGCACGAACAGATGATCACGCCGGCTGGCCGGCGCATACCGGTAATACCGGCCATCGGCAACCACGAGGTGGCCGGATCTTACCTGCAACCCAGGAGCAGGGCGCCGTTCTACTATTACCGCTTTGCGTTGCCCCCGCCGGAGAGCCACCACGTGCTGCGACTTGGACCGGACCTTGTGCTGCTCACGCTTGACTCGGACCATACCAAGCCCATCCAGGACCAGGCCCGCTGGCTCGATGAAACCCTGAGCGCCCATGATCACTATCCCTGGAAGCTGGTCCAGTACCACGTTGCGGGCTGGCCCAGCGTGCGAGATTTCGACGGCACGAGGCCCACCGCGGTCCGGTCACACTGGGTACCCATATTCGAGAAACACGATGTGGATCTGGTCATCGAAGCACACGACCATGCCTACAAGAGGAC
>SLHT01000288.1 GCA_007136055.1 Syntrophomonadaceae bacterium | reverse complement strand
TCCTGCTCCAAACCCAACGGGCGAACTTCGATATTACGGTAACGGGTCATTCCTGTGCCGGCCGGGATCAGTTTTCCAATAATTACGTTCTCTTTCAAGCCTAAAAGTTGATCCTGGCGGCCCTTAATTGAAGCTTCGGTCAGAACACGGGTAGTTTCCTGGAAAGAGGCTGCTGATAGGAAAGATTCGGTAGCCAGCGATGTTTTAGTTATCCCAAGAAGAAGAGCCCTGGCTATAGCCGGCTGGCCGCCTTCTTCAATCACTGCATTATTCATGTTTTCAAAAACATAGCTATCGAGCATACCGCCGGGAAGAAGTTCTGTATCGCCGGGATCTTCGACTTTGACCTTCTTAAGCATCTGACGGACAATAATTTCAATATGTTTATCGTTAATATCAACACCCTGCATTTTGTAAACCCACTGAACTTCTTTAAGCAGGTAGAGCTGAACCCCGCGAACACCTTTAACTTTAAGCAGTTCATGCGGGTTGATTGAACCCTCGGTCAACTCATCACCGGCATTTACCATTGCTCCGTTATCTGTCTTTATTCGCGCCCCGTATGGAATAGGGTATACTCTTGATTCGCCGTGTTCAGAACTAAGCCTGATTTCGCGCTTGTAGCGGGTTTCAATAACCTCAATTTCTCCTGCAATTTCAGCTATAATTGATTGGCCTTTCGGTTTGCGGGCTTCAAATAGTTCTTCTACCCTGGGCAGACCCTGGGTAATATCGTCCCCGGCAACCCCTCCTGTGTGGAAGGTTCGCATAGTCAACTGGGTACCGGGCTCGCCAATCGACTGGGCGGCAATAATACCTACCGCTTCACCAACATCGACTATTTTTCCGCTGGCCAAGTCGCGCCCATAACATTTCACGCAGACACCATGGAGGGTTTTACAGGTCAAAACGGAACGGAATCGAACTTCACTGATGCCTAAATCAGCGATCTGCCGGGACATCTCTTCAGTAACCAGGGTGTTGGCTTCGATTAATACCTCTCCCGATTCGGGATGGTAAACCTGTTCCATTGTATAACGGCCGACGAGCCTGATTACAGCATCTTCCAGGCTTTCCTCGCTATCAAGAAATTCACTTAAGCCTATTGACTGGCCTGTGCCGCAGTCGTCCTCACGGACGATGACATCCTGAACCACGTCAACCAGCCTGCGAGTCAGGTAACCCGAGTCAGCTGTCTTCAAGGCAGTATCAGCCAGTCCCTTGCGGGCACCGTGTGTGGAAATAAAGTATTCGAGAACGGTTAGCCCCTCACGGAAATTGGCTTTAATCGGAATATCGATAATCCTCCCGGCAGGGTCGGCCATCAAACCGCGCATTCCTGCCAGCTGAGTAATTTGCGATTCATTCCCACGGGCTCCGGAGTGGGCCATCATGTATATGGGATTAAGCTCATCAAGGCCCATCATCAGGGCAGCAGTTACATCTTCCTTGGCTTTGCCCCAAACTTCAACAACCCGGTCGTAACGCTCTTTTTCAGTAATCAGACCGTTAGCATATTGATCTTCAGTAGCTTCAACCTTTTCTTCTGCCGCTTTTAGAATGTCCTGTTTTTCCGGCGGTATGATTATGTCGCTGACAGCAACTGTAACCCCCGCTCGTGTAGCATAATGGAAGCCCAGCGCTTTGACCTTATCCAGAATTTCCGCTGTCAGGGTATTGCCGTACAAACGATAACAGCGGGCTATCAGTTCAGCCAGAAAGTCTTTCTTGATTGCCTTACTGCGCGGTATCTCCTTGAGAACCTTTTGTGGATCGAAGCCCTTTAACGGTACGAAACATTCTTCGGGCATAAAGTTGACAAAATCAGCATTGTTAATATAAGAAAAATCTTTTGGAAAAACTTCGTTAAAGATCAGCTTGCCGACAGTGGTCAGAAGGTACTTTTTACGGCGCACAAAATCTCGTCCCTTGAAACCTGAGGCACGGACAAATATTCTCGCATGCAAGCTAATGTAACCAAGATCATAAGCAATGATGGCCTCATCAGTAGCGGAAAACACTTTGCCCTCACCCTGTGAACCATCTTTTTCAAGGGTCAGGTAATAGCAGCCGAGTACCATATCCTGGGTTGGAGTGGTCACAGGTCGCCCTTCTTTGGGATTGAGAATATTGTGGGCTGAAAGCATCAGCAGGCGCGATTCGGCCTGTGCTTCTGCTGAAAGAGGAACGTGTACAGCCATCTGGTCACCGTCGAAATCCGCGTTGTAAGCAGCACAGACCAGCGGGTGAATCTGGATGGCACGGCCTTCGACCAGCACGGGTTCAAAGGCCTGTATACCAAGTCGGTGCAGGGTCGGGGCGCGGTTTAAGAGGACAGGGTGATCGGTGATCACTTCTTCGAGGACATCCCAGACCTCGGGGCGCACTTTTTCGACCATCCTTTTGGCGCTTTTTATGTTATGAGCGAGCCCATCACTAACCAGGCGCTTCATGACAAAAGGCTTAAACAATTCAAGCGCCATTTCCTTGGGTAGACCGCACTGGTACAGCTTCAAATCAGGACCGACTACAATAACCGAACGGCCTGAATAGTCAACCCGCTTCCCAAGCAGATTCTGGCGAAAACGTCCCTGCTTTCCTTTAAGCATATCGCTTAAAGATTTCAACGGCCGGTTACCGGGACCGGTTACCGGGCGACCGCGTCGTCCGTTATCAATCAGGGCATCAACCGCTTCCTGCAGCATCCGCTTTTCGTTACGGACAATAATATCCGGAGCGCCCAGATCAAGCAGGCGCTTTAAACGGTTGTTGCGGTTAATTACCCTTCTATAAAGATCATTCAAATCGGAAGTTGCAAACCTGCCTCCATCCAATTGGACCATAGGGCGCAGGTCAGGAGGTATCACTGGAATGCCGTCTAAGATCATCCAAGAAGGATCATTACCCGACTGGCGGAATGCTTCAACCACCTCAAGTCGGCGGATTGCCCGCACTTTTTTCTGCCCGCTGGATGTAACCAACTCTTCACGCAGGTCAGCTGCAATTTGATCCAGATCTAATTTCGCCAGCAGCTTTTTAATCGCTTCGGCTCCCATCTCTGCTTTAAACCCTTTATTAGATTTAAAAAGAGCCTGGTATTTTTCAAAGTACTCGCGGTACTCCACCTCAGTTAAAAGTTGCTTATCGCTAAGATATGTATCGCCGGGGTCTATAACCACATAGGCTGCAAAATAAAGCACCTTTTCCAATGAACGAGGGGACATATCAAGCAGCAGACCCATGCGGCTGGGTATTCCTTTAAAGTACCATATATGCGAAACAGGAGCGGCCAGTTCAATGTGCCCCATCCTTTCGCGCCGCACCTTGGCCCGTGTTACTTCGACCCCGCAACGATCGCAAACGATTCCGCGGTAACGGACACGCTTGTATTTTCCGCAGTGACATTCCCAGTCTTTTTGCGGACCGAATATCTTTTCGCAGAAGAGGCCTTCACGTTCTGGCTTCAGGGTGCGGTAGTTAATGGTTTCCGGTTTTTTAACCTCACCTCTCGACCAGGCCCTGATCTTCTCAGATGATGCCAACCCAATTTTTAGGGCATCAAAATTATTTACATCCAACAAAAAGATCTCTCCTTTCGTAAAGCTTCCCCTGTTTTTCTATTATATGATAATATCATCATCTGCTTCCGCTTCTTCATTTTCATCCTGATGTTCTTCCCCGTTGACATTCTTTTTGGATGAAAGCTTTTGCCTGGGAACATCATCATTTTCATCATCTTCTTCGTCTTCGAGTTCTTCAAGTTGATCCAGAGAAACTTCTTCAACTTCGTCAGCCTGAACAGCTGACGGTATAATAGCCTCTTCATCTGCTCTGGTATTACTAGCGGGGGATGAATCTTCCTCTTCACCTTCAGCAGCTTCTTGCTTGGGTTTTTTTGTAGTTTCTTCTTGCTGGGGTTCCTTACGGTAGATAAAGCGATCCATATCATCTTCATCCGACTCCATACCTTCAATGTTAACATCCAGACGACGATAATCTGCATCATCGTCACCCTCTTTGATTTCAACCTCTCCTGATTCTTCACTGAGCACACGCACATCAAGGCAAAGACTCTGCAGCTCTTTTACCAGGACTTTGAAAGATTCAGGAACTCCGGGTTCAGGAATATTCTCGCCTTTAACGATAGCCTCATAAGTCTTAACCCGTCCGACCACATCATCTGATTTAACGGTCAGTATTTCCTGTAATGTATAAGCGGCGCCATATGCTTCCAGGGCCCACACTTCCATTTCTCCGAAACGCTGTCCGCCAAACTGGGCTTTACCACCAAGGGGCTGCTGGGTAACGAGTGAGTACGGCCCGGTTGAGCGGGCGTGAATTTTATCGTCTACCAGGTGAGCCAATTTAAGCATGTAAACATAGCCCACGGTTACTTCTTCATCAAAACGCTCCCCTGTACGGCCATCATAAAGAACACTTTTCCCATTGGCCGGAAGACCTGCTTCTTCAAATGCTGCAAAGACATCACTCTCAGTAGCGCCGTCAAAGACAGGCGATGCGATGCGGATCCCCAGGGCCTCGGCAGCCCATCCAAGGTGAGCTTCCAAAACCTGCCCGATGTTCATCCGTGAAGGAACACCCAGAGGATTTAATACAATGCCGAGTGGTGTGCCGTCAGGCAGGAAGGGCATATCTTCTTCAGGCAGAATGCGGGCAATGACACCCTTATTGCCGTGCCGGCCAGCCATCTTGTCACCTTCAGATATCTTACGTTTCTGAGCAACATAGACCCGAACCAGCTGATTGACACCGGGTGAAAGCTCATCACCTTCGTCGCGGTTAAATACTTTGACGTCGACAACAATACCAGACTCGCCGTGAGGTATGCGCAGAGAGGTATCCCGCACTTCGCGGGCTTTTTCGCCAAATATTGCCCTGAGCAGGCGTTCTTCAGCAGTAAGCTCCGTTTCACCCTTTGGTGTAACTTTGCCAACCAGGATATCCCCGGCCCTAACTTCAGCGCCGATGCGGATAATACCACGCCCGTCAAGATCTTTTAAAGCCTCTTCCCCGACATTCGGAATGTCCCGGGTAATCTCCTCCGGGCCAAGCTTAGTATCCCTGGCCTCCGATTCATATTCTTCAATATGTACCGAGGTAAAAATATCTTCTTTAACCAGCCTCTCGCTGATCAAAATAGCATCTTCGTAGTTATAACCTTCCCAGGGCATAAAAGCAACAAGGACGTTGCGACCCAATGCCATCTCACCGTCACTGGTACAGGAACCGTCGGCGAGGACATCGCCGACCTTAACTTTTTGACCACTTTTTACTATGGGATGCTGGTTAACACAGGTGCCCTGGTTGGAACGTTTAAATTTTTGGAGTGAGTAAATGTCAAGCCCACCGTCAAAACCGGGGCGCCGATCTGCTTCAAAGCGCTCCCTGGTACGGCCGTTAATATGGAAGTTTTGACCTTCTTTCTGATCATCACGGCGGATTATTATTTCACTGCTGGTAACACGTATGACTGCTCCGTCTGCAAGGCAGACGGCCACAGCTCCTGAATCAAGAGCAGCTTTGGCTTCGAGTCCTGTGCCGACAAAAGGCGCTTCTGTTTTCAGCAGGGGCACTGCCTGGCGCTGCATGTTGGCACCCATCAGGGCACGGTTGGCATCATCATTCTCCAAAAAGGGAATTAGCGCTGTTGCCACGCTAACCAGCTGCTTCGGAGAAACGTCCATGAAGTCAACATCGTTGGGATGCCGCATGACTGTATCATAATAGTAGCGACAGGTAACACGGTTATTGACGAAATAACCTTTTTCATCAAGTACTGCGTTGGCCTGGGCAATAACAAAACGGTCTTCGTCATCTGCTGTCAGGTAGACAATTTCTGAAGTGACTCTTTCCTTTTTTTTATCGACCCGCTGGTAAGGAGTTTCGATAAAGCCGTATTCATTGATCCGGGCATAAGTACCAAGCGAGCCGATCAGGCCGATATTAGGGCCTTCAGGGGTCTCAATCGGGCATATCCGGCCGTAGTGCGAGTGATGAACATCGCGGACTTCAAAACCTGCTCTTTCCCGGCTTAGTCCACCGGGACCGAGGGCGCTAAGACGCCGTTTATGAGTCAACTCGGCAAGGGGATTAGTTTGATCCATAAACTGGGACAGCTGGCTGCTGCCAAAAAATTCCTTGATTGAAGCAATCACGGGACGGATATTGATCAGGGCCTGTGGTGTAATTGCCTCGACATCCTGAATGGTCATCCGCTCGCGAACCACTCTTTCCATACGTGAAAGGCCGATCCGGAACTGGTTTTGCAAAAGTTCACCGACACTGCGTAAACGGCGGTTACCAAGGTGATCGATATCATCAATATGTCCGATACCATCAAAAAGATTAAGGATATAATTAATGGTAGCAATTATATCAGAAGGTACCAGGTGCCTTGTTAAAAGATCAACACTTCCGTTACTGATTACCAGGTGGTCTTCATCACGGTGCCTGATTTTAACCCGTTGGATATTATGTTCATCAATAACACGGGCAGCATCTTCATCGACTATTGCACCTGCAGAATAAAGAACCGCACCACTGACAGGATCCTTAACATCTTCGGCTAATTCCTGCCCGAAGAGGCGATTGGTCATCGATAGCTTCTTATTGGCCTTATACCTGCCGACTCTCGCAAAATCATAACGTTTGCCGTCGAAAAAAAGCGACTCAAACAGCGAGCGGGCGTTTTCTACGTTCAACGGCTCACCTGGACGCAAACGCTTGTAGATTTCAAGCAGCGCAGAATCAGTAGAATCGGTGTGATCTTTTTCCAGAATATCAGCGAGGCGCCGATCATGGTTTAAGAGCTCGTTGATCTCCTCATTACTACTGTAGCCGATGGCTCGCAGAAGAACGCTTACAGGAATTTTCCTGGTCCGATCCACACGCACATATAATCCTTCGGCAACATCACTTTCAAATTCAAGCCAGGTGCCGCGATTCGGAATTATGGTGGCACTGATCAGTTCTTTGCCGGTACTGCCGGTTGGATCGGGCTGCTTCTTAAAATAGACCCCCGGAGACCTGACCAACTGGCTGACGATGACCCTTTCGGCACCATTAATAACAAAGGTTCCATTTTCGGTCATCATCGGAAAATCGCCCATAAAAACTTCCTGTTCTTTTACTTCACCGGTCTCCTGGTTAATCAACCGAACCCTTACTTTTAAAGGAACGGCATAAGTAGCATCCCGCTCCTTACAGTCTTCAACTGAATACTTAGGCTCACCAAGTGTGTAGTCATAAAACTCCAGGACAAGGTTTCCCGTAAAATCCTGAATTGGCGAAAAATCTTCAAATATTTCTTTCAACCCCTGGTTAATAAACCATTCAAAAGAACTGCGCTGCACTTCGATCAAATTAGGAAGGTCGAGCACTTCGGTGATCTTGGCATAAGAACGACGTTTACTATTGCCTGGTGCAAAACTAATGGACATTAAAAAAAATCACTCCCCCGGTACCTGGTTTATGATTTAAAACCGGATGAAAACAGGCAAAAATCACTTGTGAAACAAACAGACTCTGTAACTCCTATTATGGGTATGCATTAATGAGAAGGCTAATCGATTCTTTCTACAATTACACGCTTTGGCAGTTCTAGGCATCTTCAAATATTATCATAAGGGTTTAGATGTGTCAACGGGGTGTAGAAATTTTTTTATCGCCAGCCTGGAATTAAAACCAATACGAGCAGATATTAAAAACAATGCTTAGCAATGAGCACAACTGGCTTAGATACAATGTAAGTTTGCTGATATAAAGGCGGGAACTCTGTTAAACAGAACTCCCGCCCGCAAAAAGACTTTTTCTTATCCTTTTATTACTTCAGTTCAATAACGCCGCCTACTTCTTCAATCTTTGCCTTGGTGGCTTCAGCTTCTTCCTTGTTAACTTTTTCCTGGACAGTACCGGGAACTTCGTCAACAAGGGCTTTTGCTTCTTTGAGGCCAAGCCCGGTAATCTCGCGGACAACCTTGATTACCTGGATCTTTTTCTCCCCCGCGGAAGTAATGACTACATCAAACTCATCTTTTTCTTCTTCTACAGCAGCTTCGGCAGCAGGCGCTGCAGCAGCAGCCGGAGCGGCTGCCGTTACGCCGAATTCTTCTTCCAGGGCTTTGACCAGTTCAGACAGCTCGAGGACAGTCATCCCTTTGACTAACTCCATAATTTCGCTTGCTTTGTTGTCACTTTTTGCTTTTGCCATTTCACTTAAACTCCTTTAATTTTAAATTAATTTTTTACAAATAATCCACACTCACAATTTTTTAAACTTCCGGCTCTAAACATACAGTTTCTTGCTCTCAGTCTTTCATAATCAACCTTTAACTTGACCCCTGTTTAACAGAAGCGGGGGTCAACTCTATTCCTGCTTATTTATACTAAATCCTGACTCCCGTCCTATCAAGCACTTTCTTTCTGCTGACGAACTGCATCAAGGGCATAGACAAGGTTACGCAGGTTTCCGTGCAGCGCTCCAACCAAGCCGGAAATCGGGGCCTGGAAACCGCCAACAACCCTGGCCAACAGAACCTCACGCGCCGGTATATCTCCGAGAGCTTTTATGGCCGCTGGATCCAACAACTGGCCTGAGAGCATGCCGCCCTTAATTTCTAAAGCTTCGTTTTCTTTAGCAAAATCTTTAAATACCCTGGCCGCGGCAACGGGATCAGCGTTTGAGTAAGCTATTGCAACAGGCCCCTCAAAAAAGCTTTCCAGTTCGTCAAAACCTGCTTTACGACAGGCCAATCGGTTCATTGTATTCTTGGTTATTTTGTAGCGGCAATCTTCTTTTCTTAATTCCCCGCGCAGTTTGTTAATCGACTGCACATTTAAACCCCTGTAATTAGTAACTACAACCAGTTCTGCCTGTTTAAGTTCTTCGGTGATCTCTTCCATCATTTTTTCCTTGGCTTCTCTGGTAATCATATCTTTCACCTCCTTCTAGCTGAAATAGTTACTGTAAATAATAAAACGGAATTTCCCGCAGACAGAAAATCCCGTTGCAACCGTTACGTATAGCGGTTGGCACTTAAGAAGATCTTTCCTGGACAGGCGGCCATTTTAAGCCATTAAACATTAAGTACCCGGCGTCTACGGAAAAGCTATATTCATTTTTTAGCCATTTCTCTTGAACAGTCTGGCTTCAAAATAAAAACACGTTATCGGCTGGCTTAAGTATTCCCCTGTTCTTTATAGATCAGTTCTCCTTAATGCTGCCTGCTGATTTCCAACTCCCGGCCCCTGATCTCTAAACCTTCGCTTCAATGCCGGCAGTAGTTTTAATACCGGGGCCCATAGTCGTGCTTACGGTAATACTCCTGATATATTGTCCCTTTACGGCTGTAGGCCGGGCTTTAATCAGGGCTTCCATGATTGCATTAAAGTTCTCCACCAGTTGATCCTGGCTAAAGGAGACTTTGCCAATCGGAACATGGACATTACCCGCTTTTTCTGTCCTGTATTCAACTTTACCGGCTTTGATTTCGTTTACCGCTTTTTCAATATCAAATGTAACTGTTCCGCTTTTTGGGTTGGGCATAAGCCCACGCGGACCAAGCACTTTACCCAGTTTGCCGACAGAACCCATCATATCAGGAGTAGCAACAGCAACATCAAAATCCATCCAGCCTTCCTGAACTTTTGCTACCAGTTCATCTGCACCGGCCTGATCAGCACCTGCATCCTCGGCTTCCTTTATTTTTTCACCCTTGGCAAAAACAGCAACCCTTATCGTTTTTCCTGTTCCGTGCGGCAAAACTACAGAACCGCGCACCTGTTGATCGGCATGCTTCGGATTAACACCCAGGCGGACAGCCAGTTCGACTGTTTCATCAAATGAACGCTTGCTCATTTCCCTGATCATGCGCAGGGCTTCTTCGGGTTCATACTTTGTTTCGCGATCGAATAGATTGCGGGCTTCTTCGTACTTTTTCCCTCTCTTAGGCATTGCTTTTTAACCTCCCGTGGTCAGCGAGCCAAAAGCTCTCCCACTTAATTTAAAACTTACTGCTACAGCCAAAGATACTCTTAAGCTTTACCGGCGGTGACAGTTCTATTGTTATCGCAGCGAAGCGAAATCCCGCCAGGAAAAACAATGGAACCGTCCACCCGGCACTTTACTTCCTTAAATTACTTATATTTCGCTGTAGTAATCCTCACTAAAAATTACCTTAACCTTCAACGACTATACCCATACTGCGGGCGGTGCCTTCAATTATTTTCGCTGCTGAGTCTATATCGTAAGCATTCAAGTCTTCCATTTTTTGCGAGGCAATTTCTTTTACCTTGTCCCTGGAAATAGTCGCTACTTTAACCCTGTTCGGCTCACCCGAAGCAGTTTCCAGACCAACGGCCTTTTTCAAGAGTATGGCTGCCGGAGGAGTCTTGGTGATAAAGGAAAATGACCGATCTTCATAAATAGTCAGCTCTACCGGTATAATTAAACCGGCATCCCCGGCAGTACGCTCATTAAATTCCTTACAGAAAGCCATGATATTAACACCGTGCTGTCCGAGGGCAGGACCAACGGGGGGCGCAGGGGTAGCTTTGCCACCCGGTATCTGCAATTTTGTCATTCCGATAACTTTTTTCTTCTTAGCCATTAAACAAACCTCCTGACTGCAAACAAACTCTTATGAGCCGTACAGCGCTGATTAAAATTTTATAACCTGGTGGAACTCAAGTTCCACGGGTGTTTCACGTCCAAACATCGATACAGATACTTTTACGGTCCCTTTCTCG
>SLHT01000016.1 GCA_007136055.1 Syntrophomonadaceae bacterium | reverse complement strand
TAAAGTTTACGTTCTTGAAGCCAACCCTAGAGCTTCAAGAACAGTTCCGCTTGTTTCGAAAATATGTAATATTCCCATGGTTAAAATTGCCACTGAGATTATTATGGCCGTTAACTCCAACCGGCAATATCTGTTAAATAACTACGCAAACAAAAAGTTCTCTCACTACGGCGTCAAAGAAGCAGTATTTCCTTTCAATATGTTTCCCGAGGTTGATCCTGTACTCGGACCGGAAATGAGATCTACCGGGGAAGTACTTGGCCTTGCAGATTCATTCGAACTTGCTTATGTTAAAGCTCAGGAGTCGACAAACTCACCAATTCCCACTTCCGGGACCGTGCTAATCAGCGTAAACGATTCTGATAAAGCGGAAGCCCTTAAAGTAGCCAGAGTTTTCGTGAAAGCCGGCTTTCTTCAACTACCGCCATATGATCCATAACAGATGCATAAAACATCTGTTAAACTACCGAGTTCTGTCTTTTTAAACTGCCGAGTTCTGTCTTTTTAAACTGCCGAAAAAGCTATCTCTTATTGAAAAAGCTGCATTTCAGGTAAAGATAGTTATTCATAATCCTCTTCATCATCTTCTCCAATGGTGACGAATATTCCATTAGCTGCAATCTCTAATATTGCACAGGCCCCAGTAGCCTTCGAGCCTACTATTTCTACATCAGTTACCCACCAGGCACATTCATCTTTGTAACAACTTAAGGCATTGCCTTCTGCATCAGTTCTTAATGGGCATTTCATTATTTAACAACCTCCTTTATTATCATCATCACTACCTCCATTGTTATTCTCAGGTTCTGTTTGCCATCCCTTAATATAATCATAGTTTTCATCAACACGGAATGTCAAAGGGCGGTCTTTTTGATTGCTGATAAGCCTAATCAGCAGATGTAATAATAAGCGAAATATGAATAAAGCCAGTATGGCTAACAACATATAGATGAAAGGATGCCATTGATGAACCATTTATATAACCCCTATCGGAAACTAATTTGAGGCTGATCCGAGCACTTAATCAAGTCACATCTGACCGCTGATTCCGATAACACTCGATTTATGACTTTCTTCGTTAGAATAGACAAGACAAATGCCAAGATATCTTCTTATTATCAAGCAATTATTCACTTAACGAATATCAACGGATAAACGGTTCTTCTTGTTCATCAAATTTTCATTATGCATTTCTATTTTGTTGAACATAGCCTTGGCACATTGATTCAGCCACAAATCATAGCTCCTTGACATATGTAACAACTGGCTTGATTGCCATAATAACCGCAACTATAATAAATAACCATATATACCTTAGGGTAAACTCTGAAAGATATGCACCTAATACCATGCCAAATAGAATACAACTCCACTTTATTAAACCTATATCAATGACAGAATATCTCTTATCCCTAAACAAGTTCATAATTACCACTCCTCATTTGATCATATCAGCTATTCACAGTGTACAACAGATCGGGTTAGGATCAGTTGCTGTTCTTTTTAGAAGTTCATTTATCAATGAAGTGTATTCAAGATGTAAAAACTGCATAAGTAAAAACATTATTTTCTCGCATGCGCCTATGCAAAACAGCAAGCATAATGGCCTATTCTTGTTTGACCTGCTTCCTATAACCTTTTTCTTCTATAATCCTATCATTTTTAATTATTACTCAGCAACACAGATGATTAGTAATTATTACCTCGGCTCAATTATTAGCTTAATAGCCGTTCTCTCCTCACCATCTATCTCAATATCACAAAAAGCAGGGATACAGATTAAATCAATGCCCCCAGGAGCAACAAAACCTCTGGCGATTGCAACTGCTTTAATTGCTTGATTAAGTGCTCCAGCGCCTATTGTCTGCAATTCCGCTTTACCTTGTTCCCTGATTGTTCCTGCTAAAGCTCCTGCAACTTTATTTGGATTTGACTTCGATGACACTTTAAGTAATATGGTCATAACTGGTAGATATTCCTCCCTTGAAGTGATCAATTTGCGAGTGCAATTTCAGTATCGTGCAATCTGGATTTTAATATTCAATAGAATATATAGAATAGTAATTCATCATAAACATGCTTTTTCCTTTAATTACAAAGGTTAAATTTATAGATTATACCTGTTTCAGGTAAAATCACATCTTAGGTCGCCTGACATATCTACATTTTTGCTTATACCTAACACATTATAAACAGCTTAGATGTCAAATAGGTGTCACACAGAAGGATCGAAATGATTGTTTTGTGGTTTTTTTTAATCTTTAGCTTGGAAGGCTGACTTCTGATAAGATAATAATTTCATTTATAAAGCTACAGGAGTATAAAATAAGCCTAGGATTATCCAAGACTCTGTCAAATTAAACTATAGCAAAGCTTTACGCAGAATGCGCTAAAATATATCCTGAACACAGTTCCTTTTGGAATAAATTATCGGTTGAAGCAGAGAGACACGTTCAATAATATGGCTTAAATTTGCTGTACAGCAAGCAGCAAGTGTACTGCACTAGAATCATCTCCTGTGTCAAAATAGACCCTGACGTAAAAATTTTTAACCTGGAAGAAAGCGGTTTAATCTTGGATGAATACTAATTTCGACAAACAGTTTAGGGTTGCACAGTCTCCAACACGCCAGCATGACATGCTATAAAGGTTTAATTTAAAAGTGGCCCATGCTTTACAAAAACCTTTCGCTAAAAAATACATCCTCCGACCACAGTCATTACGGCATGAATGTTTCTAAGCCAGTGTGGATCAATATTATAGGGATTGTCTGAGAGAACCGTCAGGTCAGCAAACATACCTGGTGCAATAGTTCCCTTTACACCTTCTTCGAAATACTGGTAAGCGCCATTTACGGTATAACACTTCAGCATATCCTCAATTTCCAGGGATTCTTCGGGCAAAAACCCTCCTTCCGGTTCCCCCTCTAATGTTCTGCGGGTAACCGCAGTCTGGATCGCTGCAAATGGGGCGGCGTCTTCTACCGGGGCATCTGAACTCCCGGCCAATCGCAAACCTTTCTCCTTCATCATTGTTTTCCAAACATATGCATTCTGCATCCTCTTTGATCCCAACCTCTTATTTAGCCAGCGATAATCGCTTGAGAGAAATCCGGGCTGTATATCCACACCAATCCGGTATTTACGCAAGGCTTCAAGGATAGCTTCATCTACAAGTGAAGCGTGAACCATCCTGTGTCGAAGGACATTCTTTTCATCTCCCAAAGATTTCACAGCCAGGATACTGTGCTCAGCGGCCTGATCACCTATGGAGTGAAATGCACACTGGTAACCATTTTTATGGGCTTTTCGTGAAATCTCTTTAAGCTCTGCAACCTCCATTACCGGCAACCCAAAGTTTCCGGGATCGTCACAGTACTCCTGTTTCAAAAGGGCTGTTCTCCCGCCAAGGGAACCATCCTGGAAAAACTTTATGTACCCCTGGCGGAAAAAAGAATCACCTGCTAAAAAGTCAATTTTGTTTTCCAGCAAGTAATCAAGCAGTTCACATTCCGCACCAAGAATTATCCTGAGCGGATACCCTTCTTCCCGGAGCACTTTTCGATAACTATCCATCAGCCGTACATAGTGATTGGGATCCTTTACTCCAATTGCCATGGAGTGAGCAGTTGTAATGCCATTTTTCACCATATAACGAATGCCAGCCCTGACAGCATCTTTCTCCATTTTTGCGTCCTGGTTAATGATATCGTAAACCGGATCTCCTGCTTTTTCAGCTAAGACGCCCGTTAACCTGCCTTGCCGATCCCGATAGACAACCCCGCCCTGAATTGAAACAGCGCCTCCTTCCAACCCTGACTTCTGCAAGGCAGGTGTATTGGCAATAAAAACATGCGTACAAATCCGGATTAAAAAAACCGGATTAAGTGGGGCAGCCTGGTCCAGGTCCCACCTGGTTGGAGGCACCGTTATCGGAAATTTGCTCTCGTCCCATCCCCTTCCTATAATCCATTCTCCCGGCTGCTTCTTTTCAGCTGTTTTTTTTATACGATACTTAATATCATCAATCCCGGCAGCATTCTTCAAATCCAGCTGGGTCTGTAAATATCCCGTTTGCAGCAGGTGAACATGGCTGTCGATAATTCCAGGCATAACCGTCTTTCCTTCTAAATCAACCACTTCACAAGGCTCACCTAAACCCTTTAAACTCCGGTAAGCGCCCACCGCACATATAAAACCATCCTTTAATAATATGCTGTCGGCAGCCGCCGGAACCCTGTCAGTTTCGCCTGTTTTATTGTGCCCCCCGGAATCAAGTATTAAGCAGTTAGTTAATAATAGCGGTTTACTCTGCATCAATAATCCTCCTATAATTTAATTCAACATCACCCAACCCTATCATTGCAAACCCCAGAAGATTCTATATTCAAGGGCAGGCCAAATCTTTCATTTCGCTGTTAATATGTAAATAGCTCTGTAACCGCACTAGTTACAGTTTTATTATAACGAGTTTCTGGCGTTTAATTTATAATTTTCCCCACCTTTTAGCCAATACCCTGCTTATTTTAGTTATCCTGAACGTCTGCTCTAGCATTAGAATAATTCCGTAAATATTTTAGTACATCAAATCGATTAAATATCACAGGAACAGGCAAATAATGTAACAAACTCTAAGGCAAATATTTAATGCATTTTTTTGAAATATATTTTTTTTCTGCTAAATGCATGCTATAATAAATTGCACTTACCAGTGTTTAAAAAGTCTTAGTGAAGGGAGGTGAAATAAATGAAAAAGATAGGTCTTTTGGGATGGATACTAATCGGTTTCCTGCTGGGTATTATTGTCGGCGCAATTTTTGGCGAAGCCGCAACGCCTTTAAGAGTGTTAGGTGATATCCTGGTTCGCCTGCTTTCTATGCTGGTAGTACCTCTGGTAATTACTACACTTTCAGTTGGTGTTGCTAACATAAGCGGGATCAAGATGGGCCGTATGCTGGGAAAAACACTTTTATTCTATTATATTACCGGCATCATCGGCCTGACTATTGCTCTCTTCTTCGCTAATCTCTTTAATGTAGGAGTAGGCATGGAAATTGGAGAATTGGCCGAAATTGAGTATGTTCCCCCGCCGGACTTTATTGAAGTACTTGTAAATATCGTTCCCAGAAATATCTTCGCCGCCATGGTGGAAATGACAATGCTGCAAATTGTTTTCTTCGCTATAATCTTTGGCTTCGCAATGAATTTGGCCGGCAAAGCTTCAGAATCTGTATTTAATGTGCTGGAATCCGCATCCCAGGTAATGTTTAAGGTTGTACAGATAGTTCTCTACTACGCCCCGATTGGCGTTTTTGGGCTTATAGCCTGGACAGTAGGGAATTACGGCTTAGCTGTGCTTCAACCTTTCGCCGGACTAATCGCGGTTGTTTACCTCGTAGCAGTCATTCATGTTCTTATCGTCTATACTATATTCTTACGCGGCATTGCTAAGATCAATCCATTCCGTTTCCTATACCGAATTAAAGAAGCACCCTTATTCGCCTTTGTTACCTGCAGCAGCGCAGGCACACTCCCTGTTTCCATGAAAGTCTCCCAGGAAGTTGGGATTTCTAAAACCACAGCAGGCTTTGTCCTGCCTGTCGGCGCTACTGTAAACATGGACGGCACCGCCATTTACCAGGCTGTAGCAGCAGTTTTTATTGCCAATGCTTTCGGCATTGACCTTGGCATTGGTGAACAAGTCATAATCGTGGTTACTGCACTCCTGGCCTCTATAGGAACTGCCGGAGTTCCAGGTGCAGGTATGATCATGCTTATGACTGTACTAACAGCAGTCGGCCTGCCGATTGAAGGAGTAGCCCTGATTGCAGGTGTCGATCGCATCCTTGATATGGCGCGAACCTCCGTTAATGTTCTTGATGACATAGTTGCCGCAGCACTTGTAGGAGGAACTGAAGGTGAAACCTTCGATTCCGAATTATACAGTGCGGATAAGCCTGAAGAAAGCAAAACTATTAATTAAAATAAGCAAGACCCTAATAGCGCTCCACAGTTGTTAACTAACAATGGTGGAGCGCTATTAGGTTTAAAAAAGAATAGGCCTGTTTGTACTTATTCCAGCCAATACCTTGGCTGATTTAACGCATTGGCACAAAGAACCTTACCCTTTACACTGCCAATAGTACCCGGGCTGAGCTCCTGAACCATCCACGCATCAAAAGCTTCTTCTGGAATTGGAAAGGGCGCTTTAAAACCAAGTGAGCCCGCAGGCTTGAATCCATGGCGGGGATAATAATCAGGGTGACCGAGCACGAATACCAGCTTGCAATTTAATTCCGCTAATAATAGCAGACCTTCTGCTATCAGACGACCGCCTATACCCTGGCCTTGTAAATCAGGCACAACTGCCATTGGTGCCAGTATTGCTGCTGAGATTTGCTGATTTGAATCAACCCTGGCTCTTGTGAACAAAATATGACCAGCTGCTCTATTTTCTTTTATTGCCAGAAGCGACAGAACTGGTTTTGCAGTCGGATCATTTAATAAGCCTACTATAAGCTCAATAATTTCAGGTCCTTCGTCGACCGGAAAAGCCTTTCTTTCAACTTCCAGCAGATCATTTAAATCCGAGTTGTTCGATTTTCTGATTATCAATTTATGTCAGGCTCGAACTTTCTTCCCGTATTTAGATACGGAGGGGCTAACTTTTCCTCCATCTCTGTTGATAAGACAAAACTGCTGCTGGTCATCTCCAACGGACCAAGGATATGCTGGTCCATATACCGGATAAAAGGAATGCCAGAAACCTCTTCCACCATCAACCCCGCGAGGGCATAACCATGGTTGGAATAACTGACAACTTCTCCGGGAGGCATAACCCTGGCCAGCAGGTTGTGCTTTAAATATTCACCCAGGGGAGTTACTCCCGCTTCACTTTTTGCATAAGCCCCGATATCCGTATCATCAAACCCGGCTGTATGAACCAACAAGTCCGTTACAGTAACCGGCTGTTTGTATATATCAGGTAGTTGAAAGCCTGATAAATAATCATTAACATCCGCTTCCAGGTCGATCAGCCCTTCATCAACAAGCTGCATAACAGCTTTCGCAGTAAAGCTTTTTGATACAGACTCAACGAAAAATATCGTTTCAGATGGCGATACTTTGTCCCTCTTTTCTAAATCAGCATAACTGTAACCACCTGAAAACAAAAGATTATCCTTTTGCACAACTGCAATGACTGCTCCCGGAATTATGTTTTCTTCAATTGCCCCACTAAAAAAAGTGTCAAAAAAAGCAACCAGCTGTTCAGAGGTTATCTCAGCTTTTTCAGTTGCCATTACCGGATTAATCCAGAACAGCGTTAATAGTAAAAAAGATATTGTCAGTACAATACTTATTTTCAGTCGAGAATGCATAGCTGCCACCACTTTACGTTTAGCTGCAGAATATATAAAATGCAAATTAAGCTATCCTATTAATTCAACTCGAAGTTATACTTACCTCTTTTAATTTTTTAGAGCACCCTTACTTTTAGCAGGTGCCACAGGCAAATCAACTGCTATAATAAGAGAAGCTTAATAAAGTGTGCTAATAATCCTTAGAAGCTCAAAGAAGTAAATCTGTTTTTTTAGTCAATGAAAGCTGAGTATAATACAATCATGGCAGCAAAACGGTTTGAAGTTTTAAGTAAATTCAGGGAAACCAATGCTTCAATCGGTCTTCATGTCATGCCGATTATCCCATACCTGACTGACTTTCAGGATAATTTTGAGGAACTGTGCAGTCAGGCCAGCAATTCTAGTGTAGATTACCTTCTGCCTGGAACCTTATATTTGCCTGAAACCTTATATTTAAGAGTTAATGTCCGGACCCGCTTTTTTGACTTCATTCAAAAAGAATCCCCTGAGATAGAAGACCGACTCAGGGCGCTTTATAAGACAGGTGGTGCCGGTAACCCTTATAAAGAAGAAATGCATAAAGCATTAAACAAGATTAGAGACATGTACAACCTCTCCGACAACTACATGAAACCAATGAAAGAAAGGTTGAACCGATGAAACATATCGACTGGCCCGCTAAGACCTATTGCCGGTTTGGGCATGCCCAACTTCGTAACTCCCGATTGGTCTTTTCCGTTCCCTCTAAATATGATTGCTTTAGGTATCGGCATAGTACTTTTTATATTATCCAGTAAAACTCTCAAGCATGCACAGATAAGTGGATTCACGCCAGCCTCGGCAGGCGCTATAATCAGCTGGTAAAAGAGCTGACTGCTATTAACGGATTACTGCTGCAGAAATAACACTGCATCAGCATTGTTTGCTACTTATATTTATTTTACAGGGAAGGAAGCGAAATTATATGAACAAGCAAACCGCTTCAAGTATTTTTAAACTACTGCTTATAGCAACCATTACCTACGGACTCTACCTCTCCATTTTCAAACCACTTTCTGTCGAAAACGGCCTCCTGCCTGCAATTGCCTATTTCACCATTCAAAGCAACATACTGTTGGTCATGGCCCTGATATTCTTCCTTTTTGCAGGCCATCAGAATCGAGTCACGGCTATTGTCCGTGGAGGCGTCATTATTTACATCCTGATTACCGGCCTGGTCTTTCACTTTTTACTGGTTCCCGGCCTGCCTGAATACTTCGCTGATGGGCTCAGCTTCAGGCACCATATTACTCACACCATTGCCCCAATCGGTTTTATTCTTGACTGGCTGCTCTTTGACATTAAGGGTATGATGCGTAACTCCGATCTTAAATACTGGATCATTTATCCACTGCTCTACTGGATAGTTACCATAAGCTATGGCATTATAAGAGGCCTTTACCCCTATTTCTTTATGGATGTTGGTGCCATCGGTTTTGCAGCAGTAATAACCTGGTTTTTCGCCCTCACTGCGTTTATTATTATTCTCAGCTTCCTTGTTGTCCGCTTAGATAATATGTCCATATTTAAACCTAAAAATGGGGAAAGCTAAATAACTGCGCCATAAACCTTTAAATAGCATCAGAACAGCCAGGACCCACAGGCTGTAAATCAGGTCAGGGTGGAAAAGGGCAAAAAGACTCCACACCGAAAAACCGGCACCAATGGGAATGTATAAAAAAACCAGGAAAGGCACAAGCAGTTCCAATCCAACCGGCAAAACAAAACGTCCAAAGACAGGGAAAAAACCTCGCGGTGGATTTTGCTGTATCTTTTTAGCCCATTTTTTCGGTAACATCACCAGGGAGCGCACTGTAAGCGCTATCAGGACCAGCAATATAATTAAAACTCCCAGGTAAATAATGTTCCATAATCGGGAATTTGATTCAGGTTCGCTACCCTTTATGATATCGCTGACACCCAGGGCAACTCCCATCGCCGGCAGTTCAAGCTGCCCGGCGAAATTGGTTAAGACAATCACACCCCATTGTTCTTCGGGTGAAAAGATCATGCCTGAATTAAAACCCTGTGCTGCTCCATCATGCATAATTAGTGTAGTGCCTTCTGCTTTGCGCGCTACCAGGCCCATTGCATAATTACTGTCATCAGCTAACACACATCCCGGCGAGTGCAGTTCGGCAACTCCTGCTTCACTTAATATATCCGATTGATTGTAACTGCCTCTTCCCAGATGGATAAGCATATAACTGCACATATCTTCAACACTTGAGATGATAAAACCTGCAGCAAGGGAGTTGTCGAGGTACTGAACATCGGTTGCAACGGGAAACCCGAACCATTTAACATGTCCCGAAGCCATGCCGTTATTTTCACCATCTTCTTTAGTTAAAAAACTGTTTTCCATCCCAAGAGGGGTAAATATTTTATTTTGAATATGTCCCGAATAACCTTCATCAGCTATAAGATCAATGATCAGCCCAAGGATATTATAATTAGTATTTGAATAGACATAGTGCTCTCCTGGCGGATGCTCTAAAGCAACATCTCTCAGTGCCCTGATCTCCTCTTCCAGCGATTTACTGCTGTTTTCAGCCAGGGTTGCAAGCCCGGCTGCCCAGGGTATACCGCTGGTCTGCACCAGCAAGTGGCGTACTGTCATCTTGGAAACATCATATTCTCCGGCCATGTCGAACCAGGGTAAATATTCCAAGACAGGTGCATCAAGATCGAGTCTGTCTTCTTCAGCCAGCTGCATAGCTGCTACTGCCGTAAATGATTTGCTGACAGAGCCTATAATAAATGGGGTTTGAGGGTCAACATCATTGCCCAGACCTGTTTCACCATAGCCCTGCAAGTAGACAATATCTCCATCGTTAACTATTCCCAGAGCTAAACCCGGGATACGGGAAATTTTCATTTCTCTTTCAATGTATTGATCGACCTTTTCAGTGTTAATTATTGCCGAATCTGCAGCGGCGGTTGAACCTGCCAGGAAAAGAAGCAGGATTATTATTAGCGCTACCCTAAATTTCATAAAAGATACCTCACCTTTTTTACCTTATTTTAACTATTGCTTTAAACCAGGTTCTTCAAATACGGTGCCAGAAGATTTCTTATAATCACGGCCAACAAAGCGCCGATCAAAGAAAAACCTGCCCCGGGGTATGCACTCTCTATATTGGGGGCCAGTGATAAGCCGAGCGCCACACCGGCTGCCGGGGGATGTTCCGTATCGGTTATAACCATAAAAAGGGCAGAAAGACCAACCGCCAAACCGCCACCGATGCTCTGTGAAACCGTATAGATACAGAACAATCCTACTGTAACACATATAATATAAGAGCCTATGATGTTGCGATCGCTTGCAGTCCTGTTGCCGGGCAGTGCGAATATGGTAAAAAAGGTAGATCCAACCCCTGCCAGGATGATCAACTGAATTAAT
>SLHT01000028.1 GCA_007136055.1 Syntrophomonadaceae bacterium | reverse complement strand
CTCGGATATTGCCCAAAAAAAAGAATAACACCTCTACCACCGGATGTCAATGCATAAGAATAAAAAAACCGACGCGTTTACGCCGGTTATAAAATCAAAACCCTGCAATCTTGACTTAGATTTGCCCGGTTTATACCTTCACCACGTTTGCGGCCTGTGGCCCGCGGTTTCCTTCAACAACTTCGAATTCAACCTCCTGGCCTTCCTCTAATGTTTTGAAACCTTCCTCCTGAATCTCTGAGTAATGCACAAACACATCTTTATCTTCTTCAACTTCAATGAAACCGTACCCTTTCTCAGGGTTAAACCATTTAACCTTACCTTGCATTAAAAAATACCTCCTAATAATAACCCTGATTACCAGGGCATTTTATCGCTTAAAGACTAACACAGTCCTGTTCAAAAATCAAGATAATTAGAGCGTTTAAAAAAGCAATTCAAAACTTTTTGTGAAATAATCTGCACTTCATTCGGTTTTCTGTCAATCGTCAATGACTAAAACATTAAGCTTTCTTCTGCTTAAATCAGAACCACGATCTGATTAATGCGTACCCGCAGGTTTTCTTAATTAACTTTCCCTCAACCATCATAGCATAGTTTCAGATGCGTGCTATAATAATAAAAAAGATTGCTTTAAACTTTTTAAGAGGTGAAAAACGTTATGGCCCTGATCGGTGTAGGCGTTGACCTGGTTTCCATTGAAAGGATTGGGAGAGTATACGATAAATATCCCCGGCGCTTTTTGCGCAGGATACTTACTGTTTCCGAAGAAGATAGCTTCAGGGAAAGAGGTTCATCGGTGGCTTCATTAGCCGCACGATTTGCCGCTAAAGAAGCTGTATTAAAAGCTATCGGATGCGGTATAGGGCCGGCGGCCATGAATGAAGTGGAGATTATTACTGCTCCCGGCCGTCAACCGCGGGTAAAACTTCACGGTGCAGCAGCTGCTCTGGCCGGGAAAAAGGGTGTCAATAAAATCGCCGTCTCGATAAGCCATGAACCGCCCCTTGCCTGTGCCTTTGCTACGACAAGTGGGAAACCTGAATAATTGGAACCTTTAGAGCAGGGATCGGAGCTGTAAGTTTCTTATCTTCCTTTATCGGCCGGGCCGCTTTGCAAACGGCTGTAGTTAAGCAGGCCTCCTTCTTTTATGATCTTCAATTGCCGTGACGATAGCTGGTGTTCTGCTTCTATGGTGTAGCTCCCCCCAACTTGTTCTATAAAAATTCGCCCTTTTTTCAGCTGCATATTAACGTTTTCAATCTGCAATTCATCGCCGACAGATAATTTTTCATGGTCAGCAGGATCACAAAAAGTAAGGGGCAATATTCCAAAATTCACCAGGTTTGCTTGGTGGATACGGGCAAAGGATTTGGCCACAACCGCTTTCACACCCAGGGCCATCGGGGCCAGGGCGGCGTGTTCGCGGCTGGAACCCTGCCCGTAATTATCGCCGGCTACAATCAAACCACTGCCGTATTCACGGGCACGAGCGGAAAACCCTTTATCCAGGGCGTCAAAAACATACTCACTAAGCGCTTCTATGTTAGACCGCAAAGGCAGCACCTTTGACCCCCCGGGCATAATATGATCCGTAGTTATGTTGTCTTCAACAACCAGCAATACCTTAACCTTTATTTTTTCGGGCATAGGCTTATTTAAAGGAACCGGTTTAATATTCGGCCCGCGGATAATCCTGATATCTCTATCGCCAACGGGAGGTGCAATTATCATTCTGTCATCGATAACCGGGGCATAATCTGAAGGCAGGCGGGGATAATCGCCAAGAACTCGGGGATCTGTTATTTCCCCCCGCAATGCTGCCGCTGCAGCCGCTGCAGGGCCGGTTAGATAAACTGAAGCATCGGCGGTACCGCTTCTCCCGGCAAAGTTGCGATTAAAAGTGCGCACAGAAACTGCTCCTGAAGGCGGCGCCTGGCCCATACCGATACATGGCCCGCAGGCCGTTTCAAGAATCCTGGCCCCAGAGCGAACAAGCTCTTCGATAACACCTTCACGGGTCAGGCTGATCAGCACCTGCCGGGACCCCGGCGCTACAACCAGGCTGACTCCGGGGTGAACCACCCGGCCTTTCATAATTTCTGCTAACAGCCGCAGGTCATGATAAGAGCCATTGGTGCAACTGCCCACAGCAACCTGATCAACCTTAACCGAACCGATTGCGCGAATCGGCTTGACCTCATCGGGGCTGTGCGGCTCTGCTGCCATGGGCTCAAGCTCATCAAGTTTTATAGTAATTTCTTGATCATAAACAGCCTGTGGATCGGCTTTCAGAGGCTGCCATTCATTTTCCCTGCCCTGCCCTTTTAAAAAATCTCTGGTTACTGCATCACTGGGGAAAAGCGAAGAAGTCGCCCCCAATTCGGCGCCCATGTTGGTAATTGTTGCCCTTTCAGGAACAGAGAGCCCCTCCAAACCCGGCCCGTCGTATTCTATTACTTTTCCCACGCCGCCTTTCACCGACAGGCGCCGAAGCAGCTCCAGGATAATATCTTTTGCCCCCACCCATGGAGGCATTTTGCCGAGCAGTTTTACCCTTAATATTTCCGGAACAGTTATATAAAATGGCCCTCCAGCCATAGCAACAGCAACATCCAGGCCTCCAGCGCCGATCCCGATCATCCCCAGTCCTCCGGCTGTCGGAGTATGGCTGTCTGAGCCCAGGAGAGTTTTACCCGGAGCGCCGAAACGCTCTAAATGAACCTGGTGGCAAATGCCATTACCCGGTCT
>SLHT01000259.1 GCA_007136055.1 Syntrophomonadaceae bacterium | reverse complement strand
CTTTTAATTCAGCGCTATAACCGCTTTGGCGAACCCGGGGGTCTTTTTTAAAGGCCAGGTTTCTGGCTTCGGGCAGGGGCAGCTTTTTTATTTTTCCTTCCAGTTCCACTTCGACCATCAGGGTGGAGGTCAGTTTTTCGTGAAGCCTGGTCCAGGCTGAAGAACCGGTTTGTTGTAGTTCTGCAATAATCGTTTCTTCTTTTTCTGATAACAGGTAGCGGCTTTTTTTAACCAGCTCCTCCAGGAAAAAAGTATGCTCCTCCAGCAAAGCAGAACTTCGTATTAAGTCTGTCAAGTTATTCAGATCGCTTAACCACATCTGAAATCTGACCCTTGGGCCGGTCAGCCGGGTGGCCTCCTTTTCCAACTCCTCGATTATTTTCAGGCCTTCTTCGTTGCGGGCATCCACACTAACGGTTAGGATGGAGTAAGCGTATAGCCTGGTGTAAACTTCATACAATTCAGTTAGATGTTGTATAAATATTTCGGCTGTTGCTATATTATCGTCTGAAATGTCCGAATCCCATTTTTCCAGAGAGCTTAAGTGTTCGGTAAACTTTTTCCGGTCCTGTAGAAATTTATGATCAGTAAAACTTTTGTAGAGTTTATTGAGATCCCAGCGCTTTTTCATTAAGACAAATCCTTTCTACTGCCTGGCTGCATGTTAAAACCTTCAATTAAAAGTTTGATATTAAAGTTATGAAACTTATTATACCAGGTTCTAACTTAATAATTATTTTGGGCTTCAACATATTAATTTACTGTTACAGGGTTTCGGTAAGTTTTTGTAAGGAACCTTTAATGTCCTTATCGAGGTGAAAGCGGATCACTTTACGGCCGGCATCGATCAGCGCCTGTCTGTCACCCAGTGCCTGGGCAGTTTTCAAAACAGCGAAGCTTATCGATGATTGGTCACTGCCGGGCCGATCCGGTATCGGCAGATCATCGGGCATTTGCGAAGTTAACTGAATGAACATGCCGTTTCCGGCATCTCCTTTATGGAGCTGACCGGTTGAGTGTAAAAAGCGTGGTCCGTAGCCGACCGTAACTGCCATTCGGCTGGCGGCTTGGATTTTGTTTCGAAGCAACTGCAGGGCGCGGTCGATTTCTGGATCAGTTTTGAGGTAGGCCTGGATAGAAAAATAGCTCCGCCCTTTACTTTCGTTTTCACCCGGATTGGCCTGACTAAGAAACTGATGCCAGACTTGCTGCATGTTTTCAGCTTTTTGCCCACAGTAGACTTCAATGCCGTCAATTTTCAGATCAGGTTTAAGTGAGGGCAGTTCGCCCTTATCCCGATAAGCCGAGACCATCTCGCGGGCCAAAACTTTTGCTGATTCGACATTGGGCTGATTAAAAGGATTAATCTGCATCACCCAACCGGCAACGGCTGTTGCCATCATCCAACGGAAAAACTCCCCGCCAAGGTTGTATATGTCCTGCAGGTTCAAATGGATGACCGGATGGCCGGCGGTTTTTAAACTGTTTACTATTTCTTCATGGGTTGTATCTCCATCCAGGCGGAAGTATATAAAAAGGCGGTCCTTTGCATATATTTCCGGTACAGCAGGGGTTTCCCCGTCAACAGGTAAAAGCCCCTTTCCATCCTTGCCGGTGCTTTCCGCAATCAATTGCTCGATCCAGGCGCCGAAAGGTTGGATTGGTGGTGAGGATATAAGCGTAATCTTATCCCGGCCGCTATTGCCAAGGACCCCGAGAACAGTGCCCAGCCATGCTGGGGTATTCTCTACATCGCCCGTTTCAATTTCTGTTTTGGCATTATGTGCCATCGCTTCCGCATAGTGCAGCAATTTCTCTAAATCGACGCCGACTAGAGCTGCCGGGACAAGTCCGAAATAGGACAGAGCCGAATAGCGGCCGCCGATATCGGGGTCATTTAAGAACGTTTTTCTAAAACTTAGTTCTGTCGCAGTTTTCTCCAGGCTGCTGCCGGGGTCGGTGATGGCGATGAAATGCCTGCCGGCATTTCCCCTGCCGACCGCCTCGACTGCCCTGTTATAAAAGTATTTCATCAAGGAAATTGTTTCTACCGTTCCACCTGATTTTGTCGCTACAATAAACAGAGTTCTGGACAGGGCAATGCTATTTTCCTTTTCCAGGATCGCCCCGGGATCGGTGCTGTCGATTACATGCAGATCAAGATAGCCATCCTGAACGCCAAATACCTTGCGAAATACCTCGGGCGCCATACTCGATCCGCCCATCCCCATCAGCAGGGCATGCGTGAAACCCTCAGCCCGGGCCTGTTCGATAAACTCTTTGATCTCCCGCAGGTCTTTTCCGCTAAGCCGGTGACTTTTTAACCAGCCAAGCCTGTTGCTTATTTCCTCAGGGCTGCTGCTCCATACGGTGTGGTCGCGTTTCCAGATCCGATTGATGACCCGTTCGTTTTTCATTTGCCGAAGCTCTCTTTGCATGACGGGATCAGGCATATTTTCGCTAACAAGATAACGTTTTTCAGAACTGTTTTTCATTTAGACTCCCTCCCTTCGATAATAAATTACAACAAACACAAATAAATCCCTGCTTTTCTACTTTCTATAACGATTAGCGGACGGGGGAGAAATTTTTGCTGCGGGCCCACTTCCGTTCCTCGCCATCTTCCTAAAACAAAAATTTTCAAATTCTCTCATGATCTTGATTACTTAATATAAATGTGCTGCCTGCCGGTGCTGTTAGAATAAAAGAAAGGCTTTCTTTACCCGAGGATGTCAGCCAGACCTGATGCCCTTTCCATAGTGCGCTTTACACCTGATTCGAGCACTTCCCCGCTGCCAATAATCACCACCGATTTTTTAGCCCGTGTCACGGCCGTGTAGAGCAGTTCACGCGTGAGCGGCCGGACATGAACTTCGGGCAGCAGGATGGTGACGTTTTCGTGCTCCGAGCCCTGGGCCTTGTGCACAGTGGTGGCCCAGGCCCGTTCAAGGCGTCCGCGCAGGGCTTCTAAAGGAAAGGCCACAAAACTGCCGCCGCGTGGGAAGACAGCCATCGGTTCTGCCCGGCGGTGTCTTGTCCCTGCTTCAGGTGACACTATCAGCACCAGGCCCGAATCTCCGTTGTAGAGTCGCAGCGAATAATCGTTACGGGTTATCATTACCGGTTCGCCTACCTGAAAGTTGGAGGATCCCGCAGCCTTGTTTTCTTCTCCCCGGGATTCTATCCAGCGAGTGTGAAACCAGGTATTGACAAACTCCGATCCTGTCCCACCTGCAGTAATCCTGGTTACGCACAGAATCTTGAACCGCTCGTAGTGATTGAAAATTTCCCGCAAAGCGACCGTGGTTTGCTGATCGAATCCCGAGGGGCCGGCTTCATAGGCGCGCGAGAGGCGTTCTTCCAGGTCAGGCATTGAACTGCGCAGCCGTTCATGCCATTTAGCAAAAAATTTAACCCTCTGCGACTCGGTGCCCGGTTCAAGGTGTTCGATTCCCTCGAAAAGAATCTCCTGCGCCTGCATCCTTTTTACCACTGCCCTGCCCCCGCCTGCTTCAGCAGGGGATGCGCCTTCGTTGATGGCAGCCGCCGCATCGAGGATTCTCTTTCCGCTTATGTCTTCTTCCCGCGCCCGGTAGCTCATTTTCAGTACTGCCACACGGCCCTGTTTATTTGCAAGATGTGACCGGCACAGGTCTCTTAAAACAGCTCCTGTTTCGATTGAGGGAAGCTGGTCTGCATCACCAAGGAAAACCACGCGTGCTTCGGGCTGCAGGGCGCGCAGAAGATGGTCCATTATAGCCAGGTCAATCATCGAGCTTTCATCAATAATGATCAGCTGTTCGGAAATCGGGTTATTCTGATTGTGCCTGAAACGCTCCAGGCGGCCGGGGATGTAACCGAGCAGCCGGTGTAGGGTGGAGGAAGGGGGACAGTCCTCGGCGAGTTTTTGGTCGGCTGCCCCGGCGTCAGGAATTGCGGATAGATGATCGGCTATTGACCGGCGCATCCTGTCGGCTGCTTTCCCGGTTGGAGCGGCAAGGGCTATTGACTCCAGGGGTGGATTGCCGGTCCGGGCCAGCACCCGCAGCACGCTGGCTACGATGGATGTTTTCCCGCTGCCCGGCCTGCCGCTGACAATCGCTATTCGGCCGTTTAACGAAGCGCGCACAGCTGCTTTCTGTTCACTGTCCAGTTCGATACTTCCGGCAGCGCCACCGGGTGGAAAGCTGAAGACCTCGTCCAGGGCGCTTTCAATGGCAGGGTCCGGTTCTTCTGCTATTGAGTCGCTGATGAGTTCATGAAGGGCTGCACCGACACGGGCTTCTAAAACATGGAGTTTCTGAAGGTAAAGACAGCTTTGATCGATAATCAGTGGCCGGTAGCTCCCCGCTCCGCCGAATATATTGGAAAGGCTTGAATTCCTTGAACCCATGCTGATCTCCTGCGCTTCGTCGAGAAGGGTGATGATTGCTTTTCGCTCACTGTCAGTTGCTTTAAATTCATCCAGGGTCCGGTCCAGGTGGCCGCCCTGAACGAGCGGCAGCCTGGTGCTGCCTTCGCCGGAGAGAACCCGGGCTGCAAGAATGAGCAAAACCAGGGCCCGGTATAGTTCCGGGCTTGTTCCCTCACCGGCCAGACGTGAAATTTCCCAGGCCAGGAAAACGTCTTCGATACCCAGGTCCAGATGCTCTATTCTGGGTACTAAATCGCAGGGAAAAACGGGGGCGCCTCGCGTCTCTTTGCCGGGGAGGACTCCCATAGCTGTTGCGCCGCAGCCCATTGGAGTCCAACTATTTATCGCAGCCATGATAACAATCCCTTTCATAAAAGAATCAGTTAAAATATTGCGGATACTCTCAGTGTTCATCAAGCCGGGTTAAGGTCTGTGATCTGCCTTTTCCCCGGATTATTACCTGATCACCTGCTCGATTACCTGGTCGCCCCAATCCCTGCGCGTTAACAGCCCCTGCTCCCACGCGGTAATTTCATTCCAGAACGGCCTGGAATACCATATACCTTTCGAGTTATGTCCTGTGCAGCTTGATTGGATGCCACGAATGAAAACATAAAGAATCCCGCCGAAACTTCTCTCATATTCTTTTTCAGTTTTAATCCCTAGCAGGCGGGTTACAGCCAAAGCATAGACCTGCGCCTGCAGTTTGTAGTTGTTATCAATATGCGCATCAAGAATTTCCTGTTCGTAAGAGGGCAGGTGGTCGCTTTTCCAGTCGAGCATGTAGATCTTCTCATCCTTTTCGAAGACAAGGTCGATTAAACCCTGCAGGTAGCCGCGCAGGGCCTCAAAGGGCAGGCGGTCGACATTTTCCAAGCGGGTTCCGCTCTGACCAAGCAGGGGATGAAAGGTTTCAGGTATAGGGTAGACAAAAGACATTTCCGCGCAGTGGCGTTTCCCGGAAGCAAAGCCGCCGGGCATTTCCAGGATGGACTTTCCTTCGCGGCTCTGTACGCTAACAGGTGTTCTAAGGGCAGCATAGGCCAATTTCAGCGCCTGAGGGATGTAAATTTCTGAAAAGCTATGACCCCTGGCGATGGTTTCAGCGCGCTTCCGGGCCTGCTCCAATGCTGACCACTGTTCAAAGCTGAGCGCGTTGATCTCTTCAACCGGGGTGCTCTCGAGGAGGGCATGCAGAAAAATTCCGGCTTCCCGCCCCCCGGGGATTGTCACTGTTTCCCCGGGTGCCCCGGATTCGTTTTCAGCAGCAATGCCAGCTGCCTGTTCCACTTCCGGCATAGCTTCACCGGAGACCTCTTCATCACGCCTTGCGGCCTGATCGTCTAGGTCCGCGGCAGGCGCCTGCCAGATTTTGCCGCGGCTCATACGTGTATAGCTGGTCAGAAGTACACCCCGGCGTCCGGGCATAATCCGGGCAGCCTCTTCGACGCTTGATTCCGGCATCTCCAAGAGGTCTTCTTCCGGCCAGCCTGCCAGGGATAACTCTTTTTCTTGCTCGCCCGGAGGCCGCTGTTCACAGGAAGCAATCCGCAGGACAAAGCGGCTTTTTACTCCCAGCCGTCCCTGTCTGCGAAGCAGGTCGAGTTGTTTCTGCAGCTTTCTGTAAAAAACGCCCAGGTTTTTATAACCGTAGCTATCTTTAACTGCTATTTTCTCCGGGGCTTCCCCGAAGTAGGGCAGGTAGAGCCGCGATTTTGCCCTGGTGATGGCAACATACATCAGACGCTGGTTTTCCTCGTTTATTTCCCGGGCAATAGCTTCCACTATCTGACCTGTTGCATTGCCAATATGAAGGCGGCGCTCGTTGTTGACATGATAGATGTTCATTTTTGGGTTGCTTTCAGGCGGATTGCCAAAACCTCCGCCGATGAAGACCACCTCGGCTTCGAGGCCTTTAGCCTTGTGCATTGTCAGAATCTGGACTGCTTCCTTGTCTGTCTCCAGGCGCTGAACGTCGCCTTCCCGGCCCTCCGGCATTTTCCGGCCGTCGATGCGGGCTTTTAACCCGCGGGCCAGTTCGGTGATCGTAACCGGGTGCGAGTGGGCTTCAGCCTGAAGCAGCTCAAAAAGGTGAAGGTAGTTGGTAAGAGCGCGTTCTGCACCGGAAAAGATAAGGCGCCTGACCAGCCCGGATTCTTTTAAAATAGCGTCGAAGAGACGAGACCAGGCATGCATATCGGCAAGACTTTTCCATCTCAGGAGCAGGGTGGTCAGCGGATAATTCTCACCGGCATACTGCCAGTTGGGAAGATCCTGGAGGGCTATCCCAAAAAAAGGAGTCAGCCAGGCCGCCATCCTTTCGGCAGGTTCCGCAGGCGAATCGATAGCGCGCAGCAGTCTGTGAATGTCTTCAGCTTCGGCAGTCTTAAAGAGTCCCTCCTGTTTGTAGAAAGCGTGGGGGACGCCGTAGCGGCGAAGCACCTCGCCGATGTCCCGGCCTTCTTTTCCGGAACGGGTCAGGATATAGATATCGCTCAGCTTGATCGGCGCCGGATCTTTATCTCTGCCGCTCGTTACAAGGGCTTGATCCGGACTTGTTATACGTAATATTTCTTCAGCAATAAAACAGGCAACACCCCGCCTCACAGACCGGGCGGAAAGTTTTTCATCTTTGCCGTGAAGGTGCAGAAGATGGACCGGGGCCGCCGGTTGGCCTGTTATATCAGCGGTACGGGTCTTGTCTCCGCACTTTACGGGTTCGTCGTAATGGTTAAGGCCGTCAAAAAAGACGTTTTCGCAGGCGTCCTCAACCGTGAGGATTTCGTTGACCGCGTCGATTAAAGTCCCGGTGGAACGGTAGTTATAAACGAGCGGTAAGCGCGAGGCGCCGTGTTTTTCAACGAGGTTTTCTTTTGCCAGTTCGTAGGTATGTACATCCGCCCCCCTGAAGCTGTAAATAGCCTGCTTGGGATCGCCGATGATAAAGAGGCGGTGAGGGCCTGAACCATTGACAAAAATGCGCTTGAAAATATCCCACTGTACAGGGTCGGTATCCTGGAATTCGTCGACCAGGGCGTAGGTCCAGCGTCCCCTGAGGGTATCTAAAAGCGTTTTAGAATCGCTTCCCTGTAAAGTTTCCTGCACTCCGAGCAGCATGTCATCGTAGTCGATCAGCCCGAGAGAAAGCTTTCTCGCGGATAACCGTAACTGTACCCGCGGCAGCAGTTCGTAGGCGAAGAAACTGGCAACAGAGGCGGCCCGCTTAGTTATTTCATCCAGTCCGGCAGACAGGTTTTTCCACACATCCGGCGCCCCGGGCCTGCCTGCCGCAGCGGAGAGGTGATCGATCTGTTTCTTTTTAGCTTTATTTATTGTGCACTCTTTTTTCGCCCAATCTGTGAATAGGGAAGCCGCTTCTTGTGGGTTTTCTGTCTCATTGATCACTGCCAGAACTGTAAAGAGCCTGTCAAGAAGTTTCTCAAAGCCCCCGATGGTTAGCTTTTCTGTGAATAACTCCCGGGCGGCCAATTTCAATTCCTCGGCTGCCGGAAGCCTTTCCGCCGCTTCCAACATTCCCTGCGGATCCCATAGAGGGGTAACCGGGCAGCGGTCCGGACAGCCCTCCCGGTGGCATCTGTATAATAGTTTTTCCAGGTCTTCCAGGGTATTTTCCTGTTCTATCCACAATCTTAAGTTTTCGCCCACCGGGCCTTCTTCTGCCAGTGCCAGGCGTACTTCCTCCCGGAAAGCGAGCCCGAACATTTCCGTGCCCTCTACGTGTTCCTGCTCGAACAGCCGCCCTCCAAGGAAAGCCTGTTCGGAAAGGATGCGCTGGCAGAAACCGTGTATTGTCGATATGGCAGCTCCGTCAAAGCGGAAAAGCGCTTCGAGCAGGCGGCTTCTGACAGCGTCATCGATCTCCCAGTAGTTGGCCGGGTCGGCGGGCAGCCCTGCTTCCCCTTCCCCATTGCAGACTTTGCGAATCAGCGTCCTGATCCGTTCGCGCAGTTCCCGTGTTGCCGCCTCGGTAAAAGTGACGACCAGAATCTCTTCTATTTTAGCCTCGCTATTTATTACCAGGTCCAGCACCAGGTGTTCAAGAGTGAAGGTCTTGCCTGTTCCCGCCGAGGCTTCGATTACCGCGTGTCCTTGCTCGAGTTGTGGTTTGGCAAGGATTTCCGGCCTTTTATAGTAGGTGGTTTTCATCGGACAACCTCCAGGCTGATAATATCTCCGAACAGTGGGCCGAAGCGACGGGCTGCAATCCGGGCAGCTTCTTCTTCAGGGGGCGGTTCATACAGGCGGGGAGATGGAACAGGTCCCCACAGGCTGGAGAAAATCGATCTCTCGTTTTCCGCCAGGGACTTGACATGGAAGCGTATATTTTCGCCGTCTAAAAGCGAGCCGATATCAACATCTGCCGGCTCCGGGAGCAGGCTGCCTCTTTTTGTTTTTTTGCCGGCATTATAAGCGTTTAATTGATCGCAGTAATCTAAAAAGACAGCTTCGCAGGGCATCAGGTAGGCGTGAGTGCCTCCGAGCAGGTCAGCTGATACAGTGGCAAGCCAACTGCGGGCCTGTTCCGGGTCCGGCGGGCGAAGCCTCATCTTCAGCATCTCTGTTTTAGAAGTCCCCCCCGAGTAGCAGACCAGGATTTGCCGCTCACCAACCGGGTAGATGTTCAGGGCTGAAAGAAGGGTCTGATCGACGATACCCCTTAAAAAAATGCGGAAGATGCTGCCCAGTGAGTTTCCGCTTTTAACAGCTGGTGGTTTCCTGGGCTGAAAAGTTACTGAGACCATCCGGTTTCCAAACAGGGCCTCCGTCAGGCCGCTGAAACGCACCTGCACCACTCGCTTTTGCTGCTCCGGCCCGGTAAGTTCTGTATTTAAAGACAGCGGGTCGAGGACCCTTTCTGTAGAACACTGCCAACCGGAATGTCCGATCCGGGTCCTTTCCAGGAGGACCGGACCTGTGGAGTTACCGGTTCCGATCTGATCATCACTGAAATGATTGCTTTTCAGAGACTGCCATCCTGCAATGATATCTAAGTGCCGTTTTTTGATTACCTGTCCCAGGGTGCCGACAGGAAGCTGCCCGGCCAGGCGCATCCGTGCCGATCGTTCATTGTAGATTTCTTCCGGGGTGGAATTGCTCACCGCCGCAGTGAGAAATACTTCACGCAGCAGACCTGTTTCTACAGGCCTGCTGACTTCGAAGTCCTCTTCTTCGCGGTCAGCGAGGTCTTCCTCTGTCTCGGTTAAGCCCAGCAATGATGAAGCCCAGCCCTGCATGGGGCACTCGAGGAAGCGCCTGATCATTGAAATAGAAATGGCGATCGGCGCTTCGATTGAATCTTTTTCTTCCGGCTCGCTGCCCCTGGTTGTCGTGGTGACAGAAGAAGTTTCGGGCGGATCCCCGGGCAGGGCCAGCATTACAGATAGTTTTTCCCAGTCCTCCATAGTGACGGTATGCCTGATCTTGTCAAGTTCATTTCCCGACCCGGCCGGAATAGACAGGGTGGCGTCCGGCCAATCCCCGGTTTTCGGATAGGTATGAGCCTGCCAGTCCCGGGCGATTTCCTGGACCTTTGCCTCCGCCCTGGCTTCATCAATAAAGGTTTGTTCAAAGACTGCAGGGTCATCGAAACGTCTCAGTGGCGGTTCAGTAAATAGTTCTTTTATGCCTTCCCTGCCCAGGTAACCATGCTCCAGGATGTGCAAAAGCTCCTGCACAACTGCCGAAGGCTGCAGCGGGTCGCCAGTTTGATCGTCACGCCTGACATAAGAAAGGTAAAGCTTTTCACGGGTGCATAAAAAAGTTTCCAGGAACATGTAGCGGTCGCGTTCAGAAGTGTCTACATCACCGGCGCGGCGGCGGGCTGACCGCAGGTCTAAAGCGTCCCTTTGTCCCGAGGCCGGGAAAAGACCTTCACCGAGCCCGAGCACAAAAACAACCTTGAAGGGGATTGCCCGCATGGGCAGGAAAGAGGAAACGACCACGCCCTCGGCCAGGTACTGTCCCCGGCCGCCGCCTAATGATTCTATTGAGCGGCCGGCAATTTCAGCAGCCACCCTCCCACTTACCTCGAAGCCGGAATCCATGGCCTCGAGTTTAGCGAGTGAGCGGATCAGACGCAGGCGATCAAGTTCATCAGCCCCATCCTCCAGGTGAAGGTAAGCATCTATCTGTGCCGTGTAGAAACGGGCCCAGTCGGTCAGGGTCATCTGCTGTTCACGAACGAAACGGGCATCGGCTAAGAGCGAGCGGGCCAGCAGTCCGAAACGGGCTGCAGAGTCGGCCGCAGTTGCGGAGACCTCCTCAACCAGCCATCCGCCTTCTTTCGTTTCAAATATTCTTTCGTCACCGCTTTTATCCCCGGTCATGAAGGTTCCGAGCGCAATCCGCCGAATGCCCTGGTCCCAGTTGAAAACATCCTCGTCAATGTAGGTTCCGGCATGGTCGGAGTGGTCGGCCCCGAATATAATACCGAGAGATTCAGCCCTGTCTGCAAGGTCACCGGGGGTCATATCGTCAAAGCGGCCAATGACGGCAGGGTGGCTCATCAGGGCCAGCATTTCAGCCCGTGTAAAACGTCCGAAGGGTAGCTCGAGCAGCAGGCTCATCGCTTCGATAACCCTGCTGCCGGCGGTGGCAGGCAGGTCGGAAACGCTGCTCGGCAGGTTGTGGCAGGAGGCAAAAACGGTTTCAATCTGGGGTAGGTACTGGTCGCGACCGGCAGTATTTACTATAACAGCTATATCGCTGAAGCGAAGGGGCATTCGGTCTCCCCGGGGGCGGTCGTCACGCATCAGTCTCCAGATCTGATCTGCCACCCACTCGACCTCCCTGCGTACTGAAGGTGCAGCTACAAGTTTGATCGTTTCATCCGGCAGGCAGATTCCGTTAGCTGTAGGGCCGGCATTCCCTGTTTCGGGTTTTGAGCTTTCCGTTTGCAGGTTTATGTTTCGTTCCGGCTCGCGTTTCAAAATGTCCTGCTGTAGAATGTGGAGCAGGCCACCTCCATTTTGCATCGGATCGGAAAAGGCGCTGTGAAAATCGCAATCGGTAAGCTCGCCCAGCAGGCGCACATGTTCTCGTCCCGGCCGGCCCCAGTAGCGTAGTGCGGGTGTATCCGCATCGAAGAGCCCGAAGGGATCATCATCATCGGTTTCTCCAGACCCGGCCCAGAGGCTCCGTGAGCGCCGGTCTAATTCCCGGTCCAGGCGATGGAAAAATTCGCGGTCAGTTTCAACGTCTTCCCAGAACTCTGCGCAGGGGTTTAAGGTGTAAATTCTCAGTGTGCAGCTTTCTCCCAGCCGGGCGAAGAGATGTTGAAAAATGCGGGCCACGTAGGATACACCGAAGATGTGGACAGGGGGCAGGCCTTTTTTATTGATTATATCGAACAGGCTATCGCTGAGAACCAGCTGATCAAGTGTAGACCAGTACCCGCCCTCTGCAGGCGGGTTGGTTTCTAAAATGCCGTCTTTTTCGAAAATGGTCCGCCAAAGTGCTCTCTGCCAGGCCGCGGTTGGAGCTAAAGCGGGGTCGGCTGCCGCCGGATCGGCGAAAGGGTTATCAGCCGAACCGTACCCGGGGCCTGTGTCCCGCCAGGCAGAAATCATCTCCGGGCGCGAGTAAGTGTATTCCATAAACAGGTAGGCAATCCTTGAAGCAAGCTGAACGCGGCGAATGTCGGCTCCGTCAGAGGCCAGGCGCCCGTCGAAAGCCTGCCGGCCGGCCTGGTCCGTTCCCGTAGTGCTCTGCAGGTACCTGCGGACCGGCTGCAAATCTTTTTGGCTGAGCATTTGATCGTCCAGTAGTACAGCCAGAACTGCAGCCTCGACTACATCGAGGTCTACCAGCTTAAGATTACCGGGACAGACTTCAGATACAATCTCCCCGATAAAGCGTTCCAGCCTACTGAAGTGCAGGTTTGCCGCTATTCCGGAGGACTGGGCCAGCCCAAGGCGCACCCAGGTTTCCATGTTCCGGTTGGGTGTCACCAGTTTGACGGGATCGAGCAAATGGGCGCCTTTTCCCCGCCACTTGCAAAGATTATTTGCCAGGTCGTCCAGAAGGAGCTCAGTATTGTTCGAATAAACCAGTTCAATCATATGAGGGATCTCCTGTCTTAGTTGTGAGGGGGGCGGCTTTCTGCCGCCATGATGTCTTTACTTGCTGGTCAGAATATTTATATTTGCTACTGGTATTTTAACACACCACAAGAAAATATCTCCCAGCACTTTTAAAATTTTAATAAACCGCAAGTGGAAAGAAGTATTTTTCATATTTTTTAATAACAGGTTAATCCTGCGCAATTTTATTGAAGGAGATGGAAGGTTAAAAAGCGTATTAGGAAGTAGTGTAAAAAAGGAGCAATTTATGAAAACAATTATGATTACCGCGCCGTCAAGTGGCAGCGGAAAGACAACCGTTACCATGGGCCTGATCAGGGCCCTCAGGAACAGGGGCAATGATGTTACCTGCTTCAAAACCGGTCCCGATTATATCGATACGGCTTTCTTGCAGGCTGCATCAGGTAAAGAAGCCGGCAATCTTGATTTGCACCTGCAGGGCAAAGAGGGCCTCAAACAGGCTTTTTCGCTGGCTGAAGGGGACTTATGCGTGGTTGAGGGGGCAATGGGCTATTTCGACGGTATTTATAATACTTTCAGAGGTTCGAGTTACGAGATATCGACGGAACTTGGAATTAACACCATCTTGATTTACACCCCGCAGGGGGAAATGTTTACGGCCGTGCCCAAGATTAAGGGACTGGTTGATTTCGAGGATTCCCAAATCAAGGGTGTTATTCTAAACAAAGTAAACTTAACCACCTACAAGCTTTTAAAAGAACAGATCGAAAAATACACGAATGCGGCAGTGCTCGGTTATATTCCCATGGTGACAGATGCGGAGCTGGAAAGCAGGCACCTTGGGTTGATTCAAAGCATCGAGATAGAAGGAATAGACAGGCAGATCGAGCAGATTGCACGCTCAGTTTCGGAAAATGTCGACCTTAATGCCGTCATTAGCCTGATGTCAGATGTAAACGGAACGCCTTTTCCTCAGCCAAAAAAGAGAAATATCAGGGTGGCCATTGCCAGGGACAGGGCCTTTTCCTTTTACTACCGTGAAAATATCAGGTTTTTCGAAGAGGCAAGTCACGTAACCTACTTTTCCCCGCTTGATGATCAACAAATCCCTCCCTGCGATTTGGTCTACCTTGGCGGCGGTTATCCTGAAGTTTTCAGGGCGGATTTGGCAAAAAACAGGCAGATGCTTAAATCTATCAAGGATTTCGCAGACATGGGAGGCTGTATTTATGCTGAATGCGGTGGGATGATGTATTTACTTGAAGAGATTGAGGGAAGTCTAATGGTTGGTGTTTTCAGGGGTGAAAGCCGCCTGACAGATAAACTACAGAGGTTTGGCTATATTGATATCACCCTGCGGGAAGACTGCCTGTTGGGACGCGCAGGTTCTGCGCTGACAGCCCATGAGTTTCACAAGTCGGTTTGCTCTTTACAGGAAAAAGAAGTCTTTAGCATTAAAAAGACGGGTGGTGCAAAAAGCTGGGCTTGCGGCTACCGCTATAAAAATGTTTTGGGCGGTTACCCGCATATAAATTTTCTCGGCAACATGGAGGCTTTTCAGGCGCTGTTGGATAATGTCGCGGCCTCCGGCAAAACCGATTCATTGCTGTAAGTTGGTTTTCCTGGTTCTGAAGTTACTTGCAACGTAAAACTAATTTATCTTTACAATCATAAGTTGATTGAACTTGAAAATGGTATCCAAGATAGGGAGTGTCTAAGTTCTGCAAACTGTTCTGGCCTGAAAAAACGATCCTGAAAAGGTGGGCCGCGTCTCATTTTGAATCCGGGATGATCAACCGGCCTGTGGCAGGATGGAAGATCAAGAGGGTCCTGTTATGAAATTCATGGTCCTGGCCGATGTCCATCAATCTGAAAAGCATTGGCAGCTACTATATGAAGCAGTCTGTGATGAGAAGCCTGACCTGGTGGCGATTGCAGGAGATCTGCTACCCAAGTATGATGGTATCCTGGCCCAGCTTTCCTTTCTGCCTGCCTTGAAAGAATATGCTTCAGCGATCAGAAATAAAGGGGCAGAGCTGGTGTTGATTCTGGGCAATGATGATAATCACCTGGCAATTCCTGAAATGGAAAAGGGCGACCAACAAAACCTGTGGCATTATGTGTCGGACAGGGTAAAAAAGGTTTCAGGCTGGGAAATTTGCGGTTGTCCCTGGATCAGCGATTACCCCTTTGCCTATAAATACTGGGTTGCGGTGGAAAGCAAAGATCAATCTGCGATCTCACCTCTCCAGCTCGGTCCTCCTGCTACAATCAGCAGCAAGAATGAGATTGAAACCATCCCTGATTTAGAAGCTTACCTGAAGGCCAAACCTTCCATTAACCAATCCCTGGAAAAAATGGCGGGGCAGGTTAAAAATATTTCCAACTCAATTTGGCTAATTCACGGTCCGCCAACTAAAATGGACTTTGACCTCTGCGGTTCAGGAGACAGGGTGGGCAGCCCCGCAGTCTATAATTTTATTGCTGAAAAACAACCGCTGCTTACTACTCATGGTCATATTCACGAGGCCCCTGCCTTAAATGGAGGGGTATGGGTAAAAAAACTCGGTCGGACAGTGTGCATCCAGGCGGGTCAGTCTTTCGAAGAGCTGAATTATGCCATTTTTAACTTAAATGAAGGCAAAATTGAAAACCTCGAACACTCCATTTATGGAAAATACCGTGATGAATTGTGATCTGGGAATCGTGAAAACGGGGCTGGAGCTTGATTGTTTTAAATCCTCATCTTTGGCTTAATTTATCTAAATTCTTCGGTGAACCGAAGACAACAATTCGTTCGCCTTTCCGAAGGGTGTAGTTTAAGGACGGTTCGATCGCTTTGCAGTCTTTAACTATACAAATAATTTTATATTCACCCGAGTTTAATTGTTGTAGTTCCCGGATAGCAACCGGTTCTTTCTGCCAGGTCAGTTCCCTCACCGTGTAGCCGGACATTTTGGGTAGCACACCCATTTCGACCATTGCGATTTGCAGCAGTTGAAAGCCTAAGATCGATTCAGAGAGCACGTGGTTAGCCCCTGCCTGGTGCAGGCGGTCGATTGCGTCGACATGAACTGCCCGGGCCATGACATCAACGTCAGGATTGAGTAAGCTGCTGGCCAGGACAATAAATATGTTTAAACTATCATTATTTATAGTCACAATCAGGGTATCGGCTTCATTTATCTTTACTTCCTGCAGTACATGGGGTTTGGTAGCATCTCCCACGATCAGCTTGCCGTCAAAAAAAAGATTTTTTTCCAATACATCGATAACATATGGTTTGATTCCGGCCCTGTTCAGACTTTTGCCGGCTTCCTGGCCTACTCTGCCGGCCCCGATTAATACTACATGCCCGCCCGGCCCCGGCCCACCCATCAGTGAAGCCAGCCTGTCTACATTATCATGGGGGCCTAAAACAAGCAGGGTTGATTCACTCATTATGGTAGTGGCTGATGGGGTAAAGATTTCGCCGTTTTCATTCCATACTGCGGCAACAGTGGCCCCGGTTTTACTGCGTAACTTGGTGTCACCGATAGACTTACCGCAGAATTTGCTATTGGCTCCGACGTGGATGATGCTAGGTTTAAGCTGGGCAAGGATTTCCGGTGAGACCTCGACGTTCAATAGGTCTAAAAACCTTGTCGGGCTGGCATCGGCGGTAATCCAGTCTACAAGCTGCTTGCCAAGTGTTTCTTCGAGAGTTACAACTTGTTTTGCTCCTGCCGCGTAAGCCAGCTCTGCCCTTTTTTCATTTTCCATCATAGCCAGGACAGGCGTATCCTTTATGTTGGAAATACCCAGGATGATGTTAATATTTTCTGTATCGGCGCTTGTGACAACTACAAGGCGGGCGGTTTTCACGTTAAGCCTTACCAGACCTTCATCATATTTCGGATCAGCGCAAACCACATTGATTTTTCTTCTCATCAACTCTACTGCCTGGGGCTGGTTTTCAACAGCAACCACATAAGGGACGCTGTGCCTTTCAAGCAGGTCTATAGTCCTGATCACAGCTTCGGTAAAAGATGTAAAAACCACATGATTATTTTGTCTGGTAAATGTAGGGGCTCGTGGTGTGAGGCGGCTTTCAACCAGGGAGGCCATTAAAGTTCCGGCAATCATAAAAATCATGAAAACGCCGGCTACCATGAGCAGGATGGTTAGAGCGATCATGGCGAACGAATCGAAAGGTAAAAGCTCCCCGTATCCAGTGGTAGTCAGACTTTGCACAATAAAGATTACCGCCTGGCCGGTGGTTATCTCCCGTCCTTCATAAATGAGCATCAGGTATTTTACTACAGGAACAAGTATGGCAACAAAGATTACCGCTGCAACAAAAACACGGATCAGAAGCCACTTGGTGTAATCAGCAACACGAAACTGTTGGGTTTCTTTTTCAGCAAAAAACCCGAATTGTCCCTGCGGGTAAAAAATATTTTTTAGTGGTTTCAGTGTTAATGCTTCCTTTACATATAAAGTTTCCGGCAACAAATTGAATTAATAGTTCAGGGGTATTATAGCATATCTATGGGCAGTTCTGACAACAGCTCTTTTCGGTACCACTTTTCGGAAAGATAATTATATTATCCATTTCGCTGCAGTATAAACCATGATCATTTACTGTGATCCTATAGATCTTTCAACAGCTGGTTTTTGTCCGACTGCTCTATTAGGTTATAGAATTGGTGCAGGGTTTTCTTTAGAGTATCAAGCGCGGGTGACGGTTTGGCGATCAACACATCTTTGCCTTTATTATCGAGGCGTTCAACGGCCATTTTGATGCTGATGGTATGGATGTCAATTGCCGGTTGATAGGCGCTTTTTTTGGACTGGTCTGTCCTGGTGGCGTTAATCAGGTTGACTGCTTCCAGGTCGTTTAATATATTGCGAACCAGGCTGTTCGGAATCTGAAGGGTTTTCGAAACTTGCTCAGGGGTGAGCGGTGGTGCTCCTTTTTTAAAATTGCAAACTATAAGCTGCATTATGTAAAGGGAAAGTATTTTTTTATTGAAAGGGCTCATGTTTTTAGTTTCTGCTTCAAACTCGTAGTTGTCTACGTTGTGATTGGCAAAAGAGAGTTCTGCTCCAAAAAGCACAACAATCCAGCTTACCTGCATCCAGAGCAGGAGCAGGGGGAATGCGGCGAAGGAACCGTATATGGTGCTGTAAGCTGTGGCCCCAACTTGAAAAGTAATATAGACCCACTGAACAAATAGAAACATAGTACCGGCAATGATACCGGCGATTAAGGCAGATTTAAATTGAACTCCGGTGTTGGGCATGACCATATAGAGAATGGTAAATACTGACCAGACCAGGATATAGGGCAGGAATCTGATTAAAATCAGCAGCAGGGGGCTTAAAATAACGCTTTTCATTTCCTGTGCCTGGGTCTGCAGGAAAACGGTTGCAACTCCCGCCATGATCATAAAAAGAGGCGCGATAAACATCATGACAAAATAGTCGGTGAATTTGCGTGACCAGGGTCTGCCTCTGCTGACCTGCCAGATTTCGTTAAAAGATTTTTCCATATTGACCAGCAGCATGGTTATAGTATAGAGCAGGATTACCAGGCCGGAAACGGCTAAAGCACCACCGTTGAATTGGTGCAGGAATGATTCTGTCAACTCCATTACCCAGTGCAAAACATCTTCCTGTCCTGCCAGGGCTATCTTCAGCTGGCGTTCTACGTACATTTCCAGACCAAAGCCCCTGGCTATACTGAAAGCCAGCGCTACGGCCGGAACTATGCTGAATATCGAATAAAACGTCAGGGCTGGTGCGCGCAGCATAACTTTATCTTCCCTTACTCCCCGCAGGGCCAGGAGCAAGATACGCAGCTGTGTAATCAGGAAGGTCTTGCCGAAGGATAAGTCTTTTAAAGGCATGCGCCAAATATCGACACTAATGAAATGGACGGTTTTTTTAACCTTGCTTTGGAAGTCGGAAATTCTTTTTTTAACCATAATTAAATCAACTTGTTGTTAAGGATTTGTTTAATGCCAGGCAATGCTATCACAATTTTCAGTTACATGTCAACTTTTACAGTGCAATACAAAAAAATGGCAGCAATACCCTTAAGAGCATTGCTGCCTATTTGCAAAAGGGAGTTAAGTTAATTTACAATTTCCATCATTTTTCCGCAGCACAAGGGAATAACTTCTCCTGTTTTTAGGCTCAGAAGCTTGTTACATGTTTTACAGTAAACCTGTTCATCACGTTCTAACCTAACTTTAACAAAGGAGCTGTCCCGGGCATCCAGTCCTTCAATGTAGAAGGAGGCGCCTTTGTCGTTTTTTTGCGGAACATACTCACCGACCGGCACCAGTTTTCTGCTGTCACCGACACAATCGACCAGTATTTTCCACACAGCGGTTAGTTTTGCTTTTTCCTCGCTGTTTTCAGGAGAAAACACAACCTGGCTTTTAATAATTTCAATCTTCATGACAGTTCGTTCCTTTCATTAATTATTAGGTGATGCAAAATCTACGTATTAAATATATCATATATTATAATAAAAGGTTTATGCAATATTTAAATACAATCTTATTTATCACAGTCGTTGCCTGGAATAGACCGTATTTATGTGTTGTTCTTACAGCCAGGTTAGCGATCTGATTTCTTTCATTATAAAATTTATGTTTTCTTCTATTATTAAAGGAAAGAAGCCCTGTAAAGGAGTATTTAGTTTTATTGAGAAGAATAAAATGTTTAATTCTGATGGTGAACTATGCGCGATAAAATCTGGCTTTACCTGCTTTGTCTGGCAGAAATCGGAACCATGCTGGTATTGCTCAATTATTCTGCTGTCCTGCCGATCATCAAGCAGGAGTGGGGATTGACCAATACCGAGGCAGGCTTGATTTACAGCGCTTACCAGGTTGGTTATATCATCCTGGTGATTATTTTGTCTACGCTGACCGATTATGTTGATGCAAAGAAAATATACGTGGTTTCAGCCCTTTGGGCGGGTTTGGCGGGTCTGGCCTTTGCATTATTTGCCGACTCATTTATGTCAGGCCTGATCCTGCGCTGCCTGACCGGGTTTGGATTGGCGGGAACCTATATGCCGGGTTTAAAGATGGTTTCTGCTAAATTCAGCCCTGAGCGACGCGGTTGGGCAATTGGTTTGTACGTGGGGGCATTTTCGCTGGGGACAGCTTTATCTCTACTTTTCAGTGGTATTTTGACCGGTCTTTTTACCTGGCGAACAGCGATCTTTGTTACCTCGCTCGGGCCGATTGCCGGTGGTTTGATTGCCGCATTTGCTCTTGAAAGTGTGCCGCCGTTGCGAGCGGGTAAAAAGAAGGGTGCTTTCAGGCAGGTTTTTGCTAACCGGCCGGCGCTCCTGGTTATGATCGGTTATGCTGCTCACATGTGGGAAATGTTCGGAATGCGGGGGTGGATTGTTGCATTTTTCGCCGCGGCAATGGTTGGAAGGAACATGGATATGGCAACGGCAACAAGTTACGGGGCAGTATTTTCTGCTGTAATCATATTGGCAGGCGGGTTTTCGACGGCTCTGGCCGGCGCCCTTTCCGACCGCTTCGGTCGGGTGCGGACAATTCAGGCAATCATGTTTTCAAGCGCAGCCTGCTCACTGCTTTTTGGTTGGATCAGGCCCTGGCCGGCAGTCCTGGTAATCCTAATCAGCCTGGTTTACGGGTTTTTGGTTACGGCAGAGTCATCAGTGCTCTCCACGTCAGTAACTGAGTTGGTTCCCTTTGAATACCTGGGTAGTGCCATGGCAGTGCAGTCATTTGTAGGCTGGACTGCAGCAGCAATTGCACCAGCAGCTTTCGGTATGGTGCTTGATTTGACTAACCCTGCAGCTTTAGTGGGAGCATTAGGCTATACTCCTCAGTGGGGGCCAGCATTCTTTATCCTCGGCCTGGGGGCGCTTATAGGTCCTCCTGCTGTTGGCCTGGCCCGAAAAATAAGCGGGTTTGAATACCGCTAGCTTAACCCCTTACAGGGTTTCCCCCCGGGAACTGGCGGCTTGATTATGTTCAAAAACTATTCTCCTGTGGTTTTCGTACTGCTTTGCCAAGAATGATACCGGTAATGCTTCAGGGGCGGATCTGCTGCTGCACTTACGAGGGGCATGAAAAAAGCGGCAGTAACAGTATATATAATCGGTGAAAGATTGAAATAGCTCAATTGACGGAACGATCTTAAGCGACACCCAGAAGCAGAGAAGTTTTGGTGCGGTTAAAGAGGAGGGGATCTGTATTAGACCGAAAGGTCTTGAAACAGTCACCTCTAATTTTCGAGTAGGTTCCGAAACTCAGGTATGTTATAATTAAGCTGAAGTAAGAAATGATCCTGAAATGCCTGGAAGGAAAGGAGGATCTGCATTCTTTTGCTTAGAACCTTCTTGATCCTGGTCCTTGCCTTATCAAGTGCTGTATTTCTGAGCAGTTGTGGATTAATTGAGCAAAAAGCCCCGGAAACAGAACCGGTTTCAGAAAATGCCGCTATGCCAGAATGGTTGAAGCTTTCCTATCGCCAGTTAGACATTCTAAACCTCGATTCCGAACCGCTTGACTTTGAAGAAACAGAGTTTGCAGCCGGAGAAAGTGATGAAAACACGAATCAGGTCTCTTCCTCAGCTGACCGCGAAACCACACCAATACCAAATCCCACTGGAAGCCCTTACAAACCGGGAACCCTCGACGATATGATTTGGCAGCAAAAACAAAAGAACCTGCAAAAAACAGAGCATGGCCTAACCCTCTACTGACAGATTAGAGGGGGACGGGGCACCTGTCATCTTCCCCTGTCACTTGCCACCCGGCAAGATACTGCGGGGCTATAGCGGACAGTGGATTCGTTCGGGAGAGATCACCCTGGTGCTGACTGACCTGGAAAAAGTATGGGACAAAGAAAACTTTTCCAGCATTCTGAAACCCGCTCATGTATGTTGCCCCTCGTCAAGGGCCCATTTGATCGCAGGCTGTTATTCATGGTCATGCTTATTGGGCCAAAAAACTGCTGCCTGTCTGAATAAGAAAATAACAGAAAAGCTATGAGCGGAGATTATAAGTTGCCGCTCATAGCTTTAATTTCATGATTGCAGAACACCAGTTCAACTGGCTACTTGTTCAGCAGTAATAATACACCGGCTGCAATGGCAAGCAGGGGTAATAGTATGCCGCCGATTTCTGGAATGCCGATGTCAACTAATTGTAGCAGACCAAACAGGATGAGCCAGATTGCCAGCAACAGCATTCCCAGGTTTTTAGTAATTTTTTTAGCCACCTTTTACACCTCCTTACTTAACCTGTTTTATGGAAAGGAAACTAGCGTCTAACCAGGTTTACTATGAACAGGACTAAAACTGCACCCCCGGTAGCAACAAGAACCGAGGTCAGGTTGAATCCTGTTACATGATAAGGCAGGTTAAAGATTTCTCCGGCCAGCCAGCCACCAACGAAGGCGCCGATAATACCAAGAATAATATTGCCAATCAGGCCTAAACCACCTCCGGCAATCATGCTGGCCAGCCATCCAGCGATGGCGCCAACAATAATCCATGTCAAGATTCCCAGGATAAGCACCTCCCGACCAGAATGAATACTTATCATGTTTCATTTAAATTATGCCATATTTCCAGGTAATCTGTCAAATGACATGGGGTCGGCGATTGCTTCAAGCCGGGCAGGATTGCTCTGCAGCCTAAAACCGTGTTATTATTACCCTGAAGGAAAAGCATGCTCCTGTCTATGACCATATTTACCGTTATCTCAAATTAATCGAAAAGAGGCTCACAGCTATGTCTGATCAACGAAGCTCTTCAAACGGTTTCGGATCGGCTTTAAACTCAATTGTTGGTGCAATTCTTAAACCTCCCCTTAAAGCAATGAGCAGGAAAAGGTTACCCAAAATCGAGGGTACGATTGAGATCGAGGGTTTAATTGAAGTGGTTGAAGTCTTCAGAGAGCAATATGGCAGGCCCTATATTTATGCCCGGAACGATCACGATCTTTACTTTGCCCAGGGCTTTATTCATGCCCAGGATCGATTGTGGCAAATGGAATTAAACCGCAGGGCTGCAAGAGGCAAGTTAAGTGAAGTCTTTGGCCCTGATGCTCTCGATACTGATCGCATGGCCCGCACCTTCGGTTTTGAACGTCTGGGCATGGAAAGCCTTAATTTAGCTTCCGATGAAATGAAAGATACAGTTGATGCTTATCTGGACGGTGTCAATGCCTTTCTTAAAGATCCTGCCTCCAGGCTGCCGCTGGAATTTTCCCTGGCCGGCTTCAAACCCGAACGGTATACCCGTGAGGACTGTATGGCTTTTGTGCTGCTCATGTCCTGGCAGTTAAGCCATGCCTGGCAAAGCGAACTGCTTCGCTATAAACTCTATGCTACAATCGGTGAAGAGCTGGCCCGGGAATGGGAAATTCACTATCCCGATCACGATACCGCTATTCTACCGGAAGGTATCGATTTTAACATTATCGACCCGAAGGGTATACTGAAGAAAATGAACGGACCCTACCTTAAAAAGGGAAAAGGTTCGAATTCAATAGTTATCGGCGGAAAACATACCAAATCAGGCAAACCGATCATGGCCAACGACATTCACCTGGCCCTCTCCGCTCCCAGCCTCTGGTATGAGATTGTCCTGGTTAACACGACGGAAAACAGGAGTGTGCGGGGCGTAAGTTTTCCGGGGCTGCCGGTGGTTATTACCGGTTCAAATAATCATTTTGCCTGGGGTATAACTCTGGCTTTTACAGATGCCGCTGACACCTATATCGAAAAGGTTGACTCCGAAAAGAACACCTACGAGTACAAAGGAGAACAGAAACCACTGACCATAATCGAAGAAATTATTAAGGTCAAAGGTCAACAGGACCACGCAGAAACAGTTCGTCTTACTCACAGGGGCCCGATTATAAGCGAAGTTCTCGAAACAGGTGCAACAGCGATTTCAGTCCAGGATTTAGTCTTAAATCCAATCCAGACTTTTGAAGGCTTCAGACTTTTGAACGAGGGACGTTCATGGGACGACTTTGTCGAAGCAATGAAAAGGTTTACCGCTCCACAGCTAAGTATCGTATACATTGACAGGGAAGACAATATAGGTTACTGGTGCACGGGAACAACACCAATTCGAGCTGCAAAACATACCGGTATGGTTCCAGTCCCGGGGTGGACTGATCAGTACGACTGGCAAGGCTATGTCCCCTTCGAGGAAATGCCGCACGCTTACAATCCGTCATGCGAATATGTAATTACGGCCAATAACAAGCCAGTTAAGGACAATTATCCTTATTACCTGGGAAATACATGGATGAATGGCTACAGGGCCAAACGTATTGAAGATTTACTCCTGGCGAAGATAGGTTCGGGATCTAAGGTGACCGCCGAAGATGTCAATGCCTGGTTTAAGGACGTCTACTGTATACCGGCAGTCGAATACCGTGAGATTATTCGCGATATCCTAACCTCTAATCAGTGCAGGCAAATTTTTTCCGACCGGGAGAATAAAGCTATTGATCTCTTCCTTGAATGGGACGGTCGGATGGACGTCGATTCAGTCGGAGCGTCAGTTTACGAGGTAAGCAGGTATTTCATGGTTAAGATTCTGCTGCAGCAAAAACTAGACCCTGATTCTATTTACGAACTGTTGGGACAGGGTTTTCATCCTATTCTCTTACCCGCAAATGAGTATTACGGGCATGACACAACTGCCCTTTTACGGATTCTGAGAAATGAAAATTCGGCCTGGCTCAAACTGGTTGGTGGAAAAGAAAAACTGCTCCAGGCGTCCTTTAAAGAAGCATTTGCCTGGCTGTCCGGGACGATTTCAAACGCTCCTTTTGATTGGCAATGGGGCAAAATTCATATCGCCCGTTTTCCTCATGCTTTTGACATCAAGCCACCGTTGGATCGGATCTTCAATCCTCCGAGCCATCCTATTTCCGGCAATACCGACACGCCATACCAAACCGCATATGGCGCCGACAGGCCTTTCGGCAACAATAGTTGGAGTATCTCTTACCGTGTAAGTGTCGATGGAGCTGATTTTGACCATACTAAAGCTATCGCTTCCCTGGGTCAGTCCGGGCATCTTGGAAGCAAACACTACAACGACTTGACAACTGATTGGCTTGCCGGTAAATATCACGAGTATCATGCGAGGGAAACTTTGGAAAAGAATGCCGAGGGCAAATTGCTCCTGGCTCCCAAACCGCATCCGCGTTTTGAAACTGGCTAAGGCGAAAAACAAGGATAGGCAGCATAAAAAAAGCGTTGTCATAATTATCTATTGACACCTTGTTATTAATCGGTAATCTTGTTTCAAAGAGTGGTTCGAGCCCTATCATTTCATATGATCGGAAGTGAAACCAGATGAAAAAGGCAACCCAAAAAAAACCGGTAGCCCTGATTACAGGTTCCGCCGGTGGTATTGGCAGGGCCACAGCTCTCCTGTTTGCCCGGCAGGGTTACCTTGTTGCTTTGGCCGATATTAATGCGGCAGGCCTCGAAGTACTGATCCGGGAGCTAGGTTCGGGACACTTTTCCTACAACACTGATGTGACAGACCGCAAACAGGTTCATGATATGATCGAAAATCTTGCTGCTTCAACCGGAAGCATTGACGTCTTGGTCAATAATGCCGGTATGGTTATAACTAAGCCCTTTGAGCAGTGCAGTATTGACGAGCTCCTCGGTGAAAATGATTTAAACTACCTCTCTGCACTGTATTGTATTAAAGAAGTTCTTCCCCACATGCAGAAATCAGGTACAGGTGCCATTGTTTCGATTTCTTCACTTGGCGCGATTTTACCGATGTCCGCAAGCCCCAATTATACCGCCTCCAAGGCCGCCCTGCGCGGTTTAATGCTCTCATTGAACCTGGCCCTAAAACGATACGGGATTCATGCCGGTTGCGTTTGCCCATCGGCGGTCGATACCCGGATGCTTGAGATGGAGGCTCTGGAAGGTGGCTCACTCTTGAACTTCCTGCAGGAACCGTTACCGCCGGAAGCAGTAGCCGAAGCGGTTTGGCAGGTTATTGCCAAAGAAAAAGCAGAGATCTGCATCCCTTTTAGCGAGGGAATTAGCAGTAAACTGGGTAGTTTCTTCCCTTCACTTTTGCCGAAGCTTTTACCTCGCCTGGAGGTTATCTGTGAACGAAAACGCCTGCAGTATCTAAGCAGGAAAAAATTAACCGGCCACTGACCGGAGAGGAGGATCTCATGAGTGATTACAGCGTTATTGACAGCTGTCTGAGCACAAGAGATGGACACTTGTTCATAGACGATTGCGACACGGTAGATTTAGTGGATAGATTCGGTTCTCCGTTATTTGTCTTTTCCGAACGCCAGCTCAGGCAAAATGTCCGGGAATTTCGAGATACATTTGCCCGCTACTGGCCTGATGGAAAGCTTGAAGTGCTGCCTGCGATCAAGGCTAACTGGATTATCGCTATCCGTAAAATCCTTAGTCAGGAAGGTGCCGGGGCGGATATATATTCCCCCGGAGAACTGCATGCCGCCCTGGTAGCCGATGTTGATCCGGAACTTATTTCGGTAAACGGCGGCGGAAAGCAAGAGGAACAGATTGAAGAATGTATCAGGCAGGGGGTGCGGATTACGGTTGAAGATATCGATGAACCTGAGCTGATCAACCGTGTTGCCGGCAGATTGGGTAAAAAGGCCAGGATCCGTTTCCGGGTTAAACCTAATTTCCCGGATTTATACAAGCCTACCGATTTTGCCCAGGAGAAAGTTTCGATTGATATCGGTATCCAGGTTTATAAATCGGGCATCCCGGCCCAATACCTGCCGGAGCTGGGACGAAAAGTATTAGAGATGCCCAACCTGGAGCTTACCGGCCTTCATTTTCACGGTGGACGTCACCACGCGAGCGCTTGGTACTGGCAGGGTCTGATGAAGGCTTATGCCGCTCTGATTGTTGATCTATGCAAGGCCTGGGGTGGCTGGCAGCCGAAAGAAATTGATATCGGCGGCGGGTATGCTATTTATCGCGATCCCCACAACAAGCTTGGGTTGCGCAAGGATGTGGTTGAAACGTGGCTGACCTGGCCTTTGCTCCAGGTTATGCGTCTCTTAAAACCCGGGCTTCGTTACAGGTTGATGGGTAAAATTTTGCATTCCTTTGCCAAAGAACCAAACTCCAAAATAGCACCGACTATCGAGGAATACGCCAGGGCCGCTGCCGGGACTCTTCACCGGGAGCTTAACAAACTGGGATTTAATACCCGCGGGGTTACCCTGCAAATTGAACCGGGCCGCTGTCTTTACGGCAATACGGGCATCCACCTGGCCAGGGTCAAAAAGTTCAAGCAGCAGACTGAGCCGATGCCCTGGAGTTGGGTTCTGACCGATACCACATATTTTTTCCTGGCCGGAGGTATCTACGAGTACCAGTTTAATCATTTCATATTTGCCAACCGCACTGATGATAAACAAACCATTTTTGCCGATATAGTCGGACATTCCTGTTACGGCGACCGGATTTTACCGCAGGTGCGTGTTCCGGAGGTTAAAGAAGGCGACATTCTCGCATTACTGGATATGGGCGCTTACCAGGAAGTATCGGCCAGCAACTTTAATGCTCTGCCCCGGCCGGCGACACTATTAGTTGACGGCAGCGAGGCGGAAGTAATTCGCCGGGCAGAGACTATTGAAGATGTTTTTCAGAGGGATATTATTCCTGAAAGGCTAAAAGATAAGGCAGTTAGTGTTTAGCAGAAACCGGTGGAGGTAGAAGAACATGCTCGATTTTATAAGTATAAAAATTGTAGCCGCTGCCCAGGTTTTAATGGCAACCGGCACCGTCTACTTTTGGATTAAATGGTTTGGTAAGGAGCATAACGAACCCTGGTTGCCAAGAGGTTACATAGAACACGAGCGATGCTTTGTCTATCCCGATTCTGTTATGTCTGTGCTGCTGGTTGCTTCTGCTGTCCTGCTTTTGCTTGGCAATCCTATCGGTGAAAGTCTGGCCCTGGTCTGTGGGGGAATGCTCCTTTTCCTGGCGACCATCGATATCGCCTATTTCAGCCAGAACAACATGTTTGACAGGGAACGCGGCGGCAGAGAAAGTTGGAGCCTGGTTATTCCAATGATCATAATGAGTCTGCTCTTAATTTTACGGTTTATATAATCGCACAGGACCGGTCTTTTTTATCGTCCGCCTGAAACCTCTATTATTTTGCTTATATCAGGCAGTTTCCGAATCGGATAAACCATGGAGAAAAGTATTTCCCCTGCTTGCCAGTAATAATATTGGCGACGCTTGCTGCTGCCCCTGACGCACAGAGGCAGGGTATTGGTGGTTGGCTTATTGCTGAAGGGTTTAAAATGTTATCGGAATCCGGGTTTAACTTGGCATTTAACCTCGGGCATTCCGGGTAATAACCCCGTCACGGTTTTATAACTACAGGCCCGCTTGGCTTTGAAACTCCCTATTTTATTCTGGAGGATGTTGTCGCCGTCTGGATGATTTATGAATTCACCCCGGGTTTTATTGGCAGTGTAAGGGGTCGGGTCCTTTGTACTGATACGCTTAACAAACCTGAGTATTGGCGTTAATTATTGGCCGGGATGAAATAAACTCAAACCACGGGGAGTCACAAAAAAGAGGAAAAATCTTTGAAAATGTGATAAAATTAAATATCTTTTTTAATGTTGGCGAAAGGATAATGCCTATGAAATGTGGATCTTTGCAGAGGCTTAAGGTTCACTGTTTCAGCTTTATGCTTGGTTCAGCTTTGCTGCTCCTGTTTCTGCTCGGCATATACCATCAGCTAAACAACCAGGTTTACCTGGTCTTGCTCGACGGCCGTGAAATGGGCGTTGTGGGAGACCCGCAAACGCTGGATATTTTTATTGAAGATCTGACTGTGCGCTGTGGAGAGCTATATGAGCTGGATCTGGAAATTGCTGAAGAGTTGACCCTGGTCAAAGAATTCATGCCGGATGTTAATCCTGACCCGGAAGCTGTTCAAGATAAAATCAGGCAGCAGGCTTCTTTCCTGACTGCTGCCTACATGATAAACGTGGACGGGGCGACGTTTGTTCCGGTATCTTCTGCGTGTGAACTGGATGAAGTGGTAAAGCTGCTTAAAAAAGAGTATACCGATCATGGCTCCACTGCCAGGGTAGTGGATGTAGTTTTGGTCGAAGAACTGACCCTGGAGGAGTGCATAGTACCCCTGGAAGAAATATTTACTGCAGTAGACGTTGTAGAGCTGCTGACTTCAGATGCCGTTGAAGAAGCGGTGCAGATGACGGCGGCGTCTAAGCCTGAACTGAGAGGTTCATTGTCCAGTCGGTATTCTTCGGAGGGCAATTATATAACAGACAGCAAAATTGCTTTGGCTGAAGGTATTTTAAAAGAACAAGCCTGGGAAACTGCTGCCGGGGATTTTACAATTCACGTCAGAACTGTTGAAGAGGTTGTGGTTAAAGAAGCCATTCCGTTTCCGGTTGAACAGCTTCACGATGAAAATATGCCTGTAACGCAAAGTGAAATAAATGTGTCCGGTGTTGACGGAGAAAAAAGAATTGTCTACCAGGTTGTCCGGGAAAACGGTGTTGAGGTTGAACGAACTGTTATTAGTGAAGAGATCTTGGAAGAGCCCCAGGTCCAGGTGGAAACTGTTGGGCTTGCCGAACCGCCCGCAATTGGTTCAGGTAAATTTGTATGGCCTGTGCAGGGAGAAGGTATTATTTATAACGGTTACAGCGCCAGGCATACCGGTATAGATATTCATATCGACTACGGCACCAATGTGCTTGCTGCCGATGCCGGGCTGGTTACTTATTCCGGATACGGGGGAACCCAGGGCAATTACCTGATTATATATCATGGCGCTTACTGGACACTTTACCTGCACAATAGTGTCAACCTGGTTTCTGCCGGTGATCGGGTCTCGCGCGGCCAGGTAATTGCCAAGGTAGGCGCGACCGGTCGGGCTTATGGCGCTCACCTGCATTTCGAAGTGCGCAAAGACGACGGTACGGGGCAGTGGCTCTCTTATTACCAGCACCAACCGGTTAACCCTCTTAAGTTTTTTAACCGCCGATAAGATGACAAGGGACGGGGTCCCTGTCACCTCCACTAATCACATTAATATTCATTTATATTCAATTAGCGCCTTGGGATGCCAGTACGGGTCAGACAAGGAAGCAAAAACAAAATTCACCATAGCTATTCTGCGAAGAATTACCTGGATGATAAAGATAGGTGCCTTGAAGGTGATAGTAATCCCTTCTTCCCGCCAACCTGTTTCGATATAATATGTCAGTTATGTCTAATATCGAAAACTAATAGGACATTTTTTCCGTTTTCAGGTTTTTTAAGAAGGGTTTTAAGAAAATAAGTATAATAATGCCGTTATTAAGAAAGGGGCTTTTTAAATGGAAGAAAAACACTTGTTAAGCGCAATCCTGGAAAAAACCCATGAAGCAATTATCGCTGTCGATGAAAATCAGATAATAATCAAGTGCAACCAGAGAATGATGAAACTGATGAATTCTACTTCAGAAAAAGTGATCGGCATGTCTATAAAGACCATGCTTCCGGGTTTTGATAACGATAAAGAAATCAGCAACTATGAGTTTGAAACGCAAAAGAAAAATTTTATAGTCAGAGCTGAGAAAATGCTTATGGAAGGCAAAACCCTAAAAGTATACTTTTTTTCAGACAACCACTTTAATATTGAGTTAGGCAATCGTTATGCTGAAATGAAAGTGTTGGTAGATACTTATGAAAGTATCCTCAATTCGATTGATGAGGGAATCCATGTAGCCGATATTGATGGCAATATCAAGTACATAAATCCTTCACAGCAACGTCTTGACGGTCTGACCGATGCAGTCATTGGCAAACACTGGACCGAAGTATATGACCTTGACGATGATACTTCATTGGTTCTAAAAGCCCTGAATGAAGCAAAATACACCTACGATGAATACCAGAATTATGTTACACGCGGAGGCAAGTATGTCAGCATCGTTTGCAGCGCCATGCCCATCTTTTCAGAAAATAAAATAATCGGAGCTATAGGACTTGCCGATGTAATAAAAGAAGCTTCTTACAGGGCAGTAACAGACCTTCACAATATGGGGATTAAAGTAGCAATGCTGACCGGTGATAATAAAGCGGTCGCCGAAAATGTTGCAGAAAAGCTTGCTATTGATACTTATTTTGCCGAAGTGCTTCCGGAAGATAAATATAAGAAAATAAAAGAACTGCAGGAACAGGGGAATAAGGTGATGATGGTAGGGGATGGAGTAAATGACGCACCGGCTCTTACCCAGGCAGATGTTGGTGTAGCAATTGGCGCAGGAACTGAAGTAGCTGTTGAAGCTGGTAATATCGTGCTGATGAGAAACAATCCACAGGATATCGTAACTCTCGTTATACTGAGCAAAAAAGTCCACAGAAAAATGGTTCAAAACCTCTACTGGGCTTTTGGCTACAACATAGTAGCAATACCCGCAGCTGCAGGGGTTTTTGCCGCATGGGGCATTTTCCTGAGACCGGAAATAGGCGTATTTTTTATGACCGCTTCAACAATTATTGTTGTTATAAATGCAATGACGCTTAGGAAAACAAGGTTGGAAGTCGTCAGTGATCGGTGAGCAGTTTTTTAGAAAAAAACGACAGGTAAAACAAGAAAAGGATTGAAATAAAGACTTATAATATTCCTGAAAAGGTTGTTTTTCGTTCTATGAAAGAAAAATTAGTT
>SLHT01000064.1 GCA_007136055.1 Syntrophomonadaceae bacterium | reverse complement strand
TCTATTGTCAGGGGCAGATTCTCACTGCCACCTTCACCATCTATAACAGCGCCCATCGAGCAAAGTGGCTCTACCACTCTTTTCATCGGTCGCTTTCGCAAGGATTGATCACCTGTAATCACTGTTTTAAAACTTTGTCCGGATAGAATACCCATCAGAAGTCTGGCAGTTGTTCCAGAATTGCCCGCATCAAGGGTTTCTCCAGGTTGTTTCAGATCCATGCCCCGTCCATCAATGAGCAGTTTATTGCCCCTGGCTGTTACCCTGACTCCCAGCATTTGCAAGCACTTGATCGTAGAAATACAATCTTTTGCATCGAGATAACCTCTTACTTCAGTTGTCCCCTGTGAAATAGCCCCGAGCATGACAGCTCGGTGTGTAATTGATTTGTCTCCCGGAACAACTGCTTCGCCTGAGAATTTTTCGGGCGGAACGGTAATAATAATCACGATAGATAATCCCCTGTCCGGTCATTAATGTATTTAAATACTGTTGGTTACTGATTTTTGAATCTATGCTATAATAATAAACAGTTTAACACGAGGACGCAAGTACCCTGCAAATCTGAAAGTATTGGAAGTGTTTATGTGGAAATATTTGCCTTGATCGGCCATAGCGGCACCGGCAAGAGCCATCAGGCGCCGGTAATGGCCAGAGACCAAAAGATTGATTATATTATCGATGATGGTCTTTTAATTAAAGGTAATTATAACTTAGCCGGCCGTTCAGCCAAGCGAGAGAGCACCCGTTTTGGAGCTATAAAAAGAGCCCTCTTTAAAGACCCTGAACATGCAAGCCAGGTTAAAGATAAGATTAATGAAATTAAGCCTGAGCGGCTTTTAATTATCGGCACATCAAGACGGATGACCGAAGTTATAACTGAAAATCTCGATCTGCCAAAACCAGCTTATTACTTCACCATTGAAGAGGTTTCCAATCCGGAATCGATTAAAGCAGCGCTAACGATCAGGTCGACAGAAAATCGTCATGTTATTCCCCTGCCCACTTTTGAGATTAAAAAAGAGTTTCCCGGTTACATCATCGATCCTCTTCGTTCTTTCTTCACCAAGCATTCTTCCCAGCCCGAAAGCCTGCCGGTAGAACGTTCCGTAGTCCGTCCGGTTTTCAGCACCCTGGGCAGTTTCTATATTGCCGAGCATGTAATTATCGATCTGGTAGACTATATCATTTCGGACATTCCCGGGGTATATAAAGTAATGCACACTGAGCTGAAAAACGGCAAGGTGAGAGTTGTTTTAAATATCGACCTGGTCATTGACCTGGTCGCTATTCCAGGGATGAGAATTGATGCCCTGTTACAAGAGGTTCAGCAAATTGCAAAAGAGGCAATAGAATACCAGACTGGTTTCTACCTGGACGAAGTCAATGTTTACGCCAGAAAGCTGCATCTGCATAATGATATAAAGAAAGACAGGGAATCAATACGCAAACATATTACTTCCTAAACTATCGGGGTTTTTATTCTCCATGAGTGGCTGTAAATGTTTAGCCTGCTTCCCCTTACAAAACCAACCAGGGTCATATTTAAACTCTCGGCCATTTCAATGCAAAGCGAAGTTGGGGCGGCCCTTGATATGATCAGCTGAATTTTCAACTTGGCTGCCTTCAGTAATATTTCTGAACTTAACCGCCCACTGGAAACTATAATTTTATCATCGGTAGCGATTCCATCAAGCAGACATTCTCCTATAATCTTATCTATCGCATTGTGGCGTCCGATATCTTCATAAAAATACAGAATATGCTCCCTGTCGGCCAGGGCGGCGCTATGCACCCCGCCTGTGTTTTTAAAAAGCTCCGCTTTTTCCTGCATTAATTTCATCAGGGCTAAAATACTATCGGGTTCGATTTCTAATTTGCCTTCCAGTGGACTGCTGCGCAGCGAATCTAAAACATTAAAAAAAACCGTCCCTTTGCCGCAACCCGAGGTTACTGTTCTTTTCCCATATAGTTTCCCGCCCAGACCCGCCTTGTTTTTTAAGTCAATTTCAACCAATCCCTCTTTTTCATGAACCCGGATCGCATCAAGATCGTCAATCGAGGTAACCAGCCCTTCTGAGCGCAAAAACCCCAGGGCCAGGCGATCAATCTTTTCCGGGGTACAAAGCAGGGTAACCAGTTCGCTGCCGTTTATGTAAATGGTTACGGGAGCCTCTACCGCTATCTGATCTTCAAATTCTTCTGTTTGGCCATTTTCGCCCCGCCGAATTCTTGTAATTTTCTTTTGGACCACCTTATTGTGCCCCACCTTGAACCTCCAGACCGTTGCGGCTGATAACATCCCTGTACCAATAAGCGCTGTCCTTAAAGTAACGCTTTTGGGTCGGGTAATCGACATAGATCAAACCAAACCGTTTGCTGTAACCGAAACTCCACTCAAAATTGTCCATCAGGGTCCAAACAAAATAGCCTTCCAGCAGTACACCCTCCTGCATTGCTTTCCAGGCTTCAATCAGGTAATCCTGCAGGTAGTTTATGCGGCTTGAATCATCAATCCTGCCGTCCTTATCCGGCTTATCATCGAAAGCGGCGCCATTTTCGGTAATATAAAGGGGCAGGGGGCCGTAATCGCGATGCACGCGGGTTAACAGTTCATAAATGCCCCGCGGATATACTTCCCAGCCCATCTCAGTATATTCCGCTTCAGGCGGGTTGAGCGGGTTACCCATAAAATCATCTTCCGAACTGCCGGCCCGGACCAGGATCCTTGTGTAGTTATTAATTCCGAGATAGTCAATCGGTTCGGCAATAACGGCGGTATCCTCTTCTTCTATGTCTGGAAGGTCAAAGGAGCGGGAAAAAACTTCAACCATGTCCTGCGGATAACTGCCCCGGAAAATAGGATCGAGAAACCAACGGTTCATAAAACCATCTGTCCTGACGGCCTGGGCCAGATCAGGTTTGCTATCTGAAGCAGGCTCAATGGGGTTCAGATTTAAGGTTATGCCAATCGGTTCATCTTTGCGTTTAATATCACGGAAGGACCTGATAGCCAGGCCATGCCCCAGGAGCAAGTTGTGAGCAGCCTGCAGTGCAATATTAAAATCGTTTAGACCCGGAGCATGAACTCCCAACGCGTAGCCGAGGAATGCAGAAACCCAGGGTTCGTTTAAAGTAATCCAACGGTCAACAGGCAGATCTATGCTTTCAAAAACACAGGCGGCATATTGGCCAAAGTACTTAGCGGTATCGCGATTACCCCAGCCGCCCTGATCCTGCAGGGCTTGGGGCATATCCCAATGATAAAGGGTTACCACAGGCTTAATCTTGTAATTGTGGAGTTCTTCAATTAAGCGACGATAAAAATCTAACCCTTTCTGGTTAGGCTTTCCGCTGCCTTCTGGAAAAATACGCGGCCAGGAAATTGAAAAACGATATGCGTTCAACCCTAAATCAGCCATCCGCCTGACATCTTCACGGTAGATTCGGTAGTGTTCGCAGGCGGTATCACCGCTATCGTCGTCGAATATGTTGCCCGGTGTATGCGAAAAGCGGTCCCATATTGATTCGCCTTTGCCGTCAGATGAAGGTGAACCCTCAATCTGATATGAAGCCGTAGCCGCTCCCCACAAAAATCCTTCAGGAAAAAGATACTTTGCCAACACCGATCACCTCCCACAGGTCCTGGTAAAATTGTCAATCACCGAACGTTTGCTCATGCTTTCGCTTTGGCACTGGCAGGCATGGTGAGCCACTGCACATTCACTGGTAGGTCTTTCTTCTAGTTCTGCTGCCTGAACGTGATCGACCACTGAAAAGAGACCCAACCCGCGGCTGAAACGGCCTTCGTGCAGGAAGGCAGTGCCCGGATGTTCTTTTGAGGGGCAGGGCCACTGTAAACTCTGAACGTCAAGCCGGTCGTAAGATATCCCTGCGTACTGCGAAGTAAGCAAGGCCATCTCGTCAAAAACATCCCCGGGCCCCTCGTAGGACCATTCAAAACCAAGCCACCCCGCCAATTCGGCAATAATTGCCCAGCCGGGGAAAGCTTCACCCGGGGGAGATACTGCCTGGTGAGCAAGTTGAACCCGCCGCTCGGTATTAGTATATGTGCCTTCTTGTTCGGCAAAAGCGGCAGCAGGCAAAATAACATCTGCCAGGGCGGCAGTTTCAGTCATGAAAATATCCTGAACAACAAGGAAGTCAAGGCTGCCCAGAAACCGGACGGTTTCAGAATCCTCACCGCCGAAACAGGATACGGGGTTTTCATCTAATATATACATCGCTTTTACTGCAGAGTTCTTATCTTGCTCAAAAATTTCAGCTACTGACAAACCTGGCTTTTCACTGATCTCAGTCTTCCAGGAACGGGAAAACTTAGCACGGACTGATTTTTCTTTTACCGACTGGTAACCGCTTAAAACTGAAGGTAAAACGCCCATATCGGAGACCCCCTGCAAGTTGTTCTCACCATACGGCAGGTACAAGCCCGACGATTCTTTACCCAGGTTGCCGGTTAGCAGGGCCAGGTTGGCCAGGGCTAAAACCAGGCCTCCGCCGGCTGCTGAGTAATCCGTACTTACTGTTGAAATAATCGCCGCTTTTCCGGCGCCCGCATAAGTCCTTGCCGCGCTGCGCAATTCATTTTCCCCGATACCGGTTATCTCAGCAGCATACTGCACATTGTGTTTAGCCACAGCGGACTTAAATGCAGAAAACCCTTCAGTGCGCCTCTCAATAAAAGCCTGATCATGCAGATTTTCTTCAATAATAATATTAGCCATGGCATTAACCAGGGCTACAGCGCTGCCCTCTTTAAGGGGCAGGTATAAATGAGCCAAATCTGTAAGCCCGATCGGTTCTGAAGCGGCAACAATCAATTTTCCACCTTTACGAACCGCTTCACGTGCCCTGTAGCTGATAATCGGGTGACTCTCCGCGGGATCGGCGTCAATAACAAAAATAGCTTCGGCGCCGGAAAGCTCTTTAATACTGTTGGTCATAGCCGCGCTTCCGAAAGCTTCCATCATACCATCCACCGCAGGGGCATGGCAGTGCCGGGTATAGCTATCAACATTATTTGTCCCGAGCGAACGAATCAATTTTTGAAAAAGATAGCTCTCCTCATTAGTAACCTTCGGCGAACAGAGGCCCATAATTGCATCGCTTCCATAGCGGGACTTTACTTCATCGATACTAGCTGTTACTAAGCCCAGCGCTTCTTCCCAGCTTACTTCTACAAATGCACCATTGGACTTAACTAAAGGCCTGGTAAGACGATCTCCGCTTTTCAGGTAATCCCAGCCAAACTTACCTTTAACACAAAGATGGCCCCGGTTGACCGGGTTTATTTCTACGGGACTTACGCCAACCACTTCGTTATCCTTAACATGCAAATTTACATTGCAGCCGATGCTGCAGTAAGGACAAACAGACCTCGTTTTTTCAACCTGCCAGGGGCGCCCCCGGCCAAGGCTGTACTTCGGAGTCAGGGCCCCCACAGGACAGCTGTCGATACAAAGCCCACAAAAAACACAGGTCGAATCTTCGATCGCATCTTCAAAAGCAGGTCCGACGTTGGCAATAAAGCCGCGTTTAGTAAAATCGATCGCCCCGGCCCCGATCACTTCCTGACATTTGCCGACACATATACCGCAAAGGATACACTTATTCATATCGCGCACAAAAAAAGCGTTAGTGTCATCATCGGGCAGTTCCTTTACTTCACCGCCGAAATCGCTGTCAGCTATCCCGTAACGGTAACAATAGTCCTGCAGCTTGCATTCCCCTGTCTTTTCACAGGTAATACAATCCAGGGGATGGTTGGCAACGAGCAGGGTCAGAATCGCCCTGCGGGCATTAATAACCCGTTCAGATTCAGTATAAACGACCATGCCGGATCCGGCAGGAGCAACACAGGAAGCAACCAGAGTCCGCGCTTTTTCGACTTCGACCACACAAATTCTGCAGGCGCCGTTAGTAGAAAGTTCCGGATCGTAACAGAAAGTTGGAATATCTATTCCCAGCTTCCTGGCGGCTTCCAATATCGTTGTCCCCGGAGCTACTTCAATCTCTGTTTCATTGATAGTCAGATTAATTGCTGACATCAGCTTCACTCCCTAGAGGTGTGATCATAATGCATTCCTGGCGACATTTCTCTACACAACTACCACAACGGGTGCACAGTTCCTGGATAATTTCATGGGGTTCCTTTTTTTCGCCCCTGATAGCGTCAGTGGGGCAGGCCTTAACACAGGCAGTACAACCGGTGCACTTTTCTTCGTCGATCCTGTAATTAAACAGCTCCTTGCAAACCCCGGCTCGGCAAAAGTGTTCATCGATATGCTCTTCATATTCTTTTCTAAAATAGCGTATGGTACTTAAAACAGGGTTAGGGCAGGTCTGCCCCAGGCCACAGAGAGAGCTGTCTTTAATGCTTATGGCCAGGCTGTCGAGGGTTTCCAAATCTTTCGGTTCCCCATAACCTTCAGAAATGCGGTTTAATATCTCCAGCATGCGCTTGGTCCCCTCACGGCAGGGGGTGCACTTGCCGCAAGATTCTTTCTGGGTAAAGCTTAAAAAATAGCGGGCCAGGTCGACCATGCAGGTCCTTTCGTCCATCACAACCAGGCCACCTGAACCCATAATCGCCCCGGCCTGATTGAGGGAGTCATAGTCAATCGGTAAATCAATTAACTCGTTCGGTATACAACCGCCGGAAGGCCCACCGGCCTGAACAGCTTTAAACTCACGCCCACTCTTGATGCCACCGCCCACATCATAAATTATTTCTTTGATCGTGATGCCCATAGGCACTTCACAGAGACCGGTGTTGCGAATTTTTCCAGCCAGGGCAAAAACTTTGGTGCCCTTGCTGCCTTCGGTGCCCACTTTTACAAAATCGTCCGCACCGCCTTCCCTGACAATCAAAGGTATATTAGCCAGGGTTTCGACATTGTTTATAGTCGTCGGTTTGCCGAAGAGGCCTGATTGGGCCGGAAATGGCGGGCGCGGGCGGGGCATGCCCCGTTTACCTTCAATAGAAGCCAGCAGGGCAGTTTCTTCGCCGCAGACGAATGCTCCCGCTCCTTCTTTAATGTTAATTTTAAAATTAAATCCGTAGCCGAGAATATTTTCACCAAGCAGTCCATATGCTTCCGCTTTCTCGATGGCCAGCTTTAACCTTTTTATGGCCAGGGGATATTCAGCGCGACAGTAAATATATCCTTCGTTGGCGCCGATGGCCCGGCCGCAGATCAGCATTCCCTCTAAGATGGCATGCGGGTCACCTTCCAAAATACTGCGATCCATAAAAGCGCCGGGGTCGCCTTCGTCAGCATTGCAAACCACATATTTTTTTGAGCCTGGCGCTTTATTGGTGAATTCCCATTTTAAACCTGTTGAAAAACCTGCGCCGCCGCGGCCGCGCAGCCCCGCCTGCTTGACTTCTTCACAAATAGCAGGAGGATCTAGGTCCAGGGCACGGGTAAAAGCGCGGTAACCGCCACGCATAATATATTCATCAATACTTTCGGGATCGATAATTCCGCTGTTTCTTAAAACATTAAATTTTTGCTTGGCATAAAAGGGAATCGTATCATAAAAACGGGCCGGCGCATCAACATCGGGGCCCTTGTAGAGCAGCCGTTCGACAATCTCGCCCCCGATTAAGTGCTTTTCAACCAGTTCAGCCATGTCCTTTGGCTTCAGACGGCAGTAAAATACTTCGTCGGGGTAAACAACAATAATCGGCCCGACTTCGCAAAAACCGGGGCAACCACCCATAACCAGGCGATATTTATCTTTAATGCCGTGTTTTTCCAGCTCTTCTATCAAAGCCTCTTCTACCAGGTGCGAACCCGATGAGAGGCAGCCTGTGGCTCCACAAATCATGAGGTGTTTTTCATGCAAATTATTTCTACCTCCCTCTCCTCAAAAATCTGTATTAACAGATTACAAATTGTTCGTTTAGGGCTACTTTTTCAATAATTGCCTTTCTTTTCTTGGCACAAGCCACATTTTCATGACAAATAGGTCCTTCCACACAACACCTGACAAAATCTTTGCACGGGTTCTCTTTTGTGTGGGTACATTTTTCACAGCAATGATCTATAAATTTTTCCATCAGGCTGCCTCCTGCAGTTTATTGATAACTATCGAGTATGTCCTTAATTTTATCAGGGGTAAGCCGGCCGTGCGGATCATCGTTAATCATAATAACGGGAGCAAGCGCGCAGGCCCCGATGCAGGCAACTTCTTCTAAGGTAAAACGCAGATCGTCTGTAGTTTCCCCACTTTCAAGGCCTAAAATATCTTCGATCCGTTCGGCAATCTTCGGGCTACCCTGGATATGACAGGCTGTTCCCTTACAAACCCTGATAATATAGCGCCCCCGGGGCTTCATCTTAAACTGAGCATAAAAAGTAGCCACTCCGTAAAGCCTGCTCAAAGGAGTCCGCATTCGCTTTGATACTTGCTCAACGGCAGACCTGGGCAGGTAACCGAAATGGTCCTGGACTTTCTGCAAAGCCGGTATTATCATTTCCTTTTTACCAATATAAGGTTCGATCAGTGCATCAACCTTACTAAGATCAATTTCCTCAGTAACTGCTTCTTCGGTTTCAATTGCTATGCTCAAGTGGGCGACCTCCCGTTTAATGTTTTATTGTCAGAAGTCAGGGCGGAGAATAACCGGATTTATTCGAAGGGGTTAAAATAATGATTCCCTGTTTTAAACCGGACACTGCTGCAATCAGAAGCATCTTTGATCCGGTTTCCCCTCCTTAAATCTGACTTCTGTATTATTACCCTTTTTGTTGCCTCAATCCTGCCGTCATATGGCTAAAATTTCATAACAGCTTCAGCGGTGTGAAGTTTATACCGTCGGCGGCAATAAAACGGTATGTGACTCCGTTTTTTTCACCCTGAAAAATAGAATCCCTGCCGCTATCATGAATATGGCCAAACACGCAAAGTTTTACCGAAAACTGTTCAAGAATTTCTGTAAAGGCGCTCGGCTGTCCTTTCCTGCTATAGGGCGGAAAGTGAAGGGCGACAATTATTTCGAACCGTGATTCACTAAATGCGCTTTGCAGGGAAAGCTTAAGGCGTTGGGCCTCTCTTAAATAAATTTTCTGATCATGTTCATTATCGAAACCATCTTCCCCGGGACAGATCCAGCCCCTTGTTCCGCAAATGGCTTGCCCCGCCCATAGTAAATGGTCATTTTGCAAGGCATAGATTGACTCAGGTAGTCGGGCGCGAACTTTTGCTATTGAATTCCACCAGTAATCATGGTTGCCTTTGATTAAAACTTTAGTACCTTTAAGATCGGCCAACCATTTCAAATCTGGCGCTGCTTCAGAAAGATGCATGGCCCAGGAAATATCCCCGGCAACAATAACTAGATCATCTTCGCCAACAATTCGATTCCAGTTGCTTTTAATTCTGTCAGCATGGTTTTCCCATTCCGAACCGAAAATATCCATCGGCTTGCCCTGAGCGTAGGAGAGATGTAAGTCACCAATTGCGTAAATTGCCATAATCCTTCCCTTCAATAATTGCAAATTGCTGCCAACTTAATCCCTAATATAATGCATTATCATTATGATCTAACCGCAAATTTATGCATCCTGCCTTTCTTATATTACTAAATCAAAGATAAAAAAGCAAAAGGTGCTTTTTTCTGCCCATTAAAATGATTTGCGGCTCAAACCAAGCTTTGCAAATATTTTTATAAAATGATATAATGTCGCCATCTTTTGATTTTAAGACTATATTAACATAAGGAGGTTGTTTCAGGTTTGGAAAATAAAGCACCGAGGAGACCCCGCCGTTACTTACGCAGCAGAATAACCCGTAAGTTGATTTTAGACACTGCTTTGGATGTATTTCTTGCCGAGGGATATACTAAAACTACTATTGCCAAAATCAGCCAGCAGGCTAAGGTCGGATACGGCACAGTCTACAGCCACTTTAAAGGAAAAGATGATATTTTAAATAAGGTCGTAGATAACGTCCTTGAAGACTTTTATAACCTACTCGAAGTGCCTTTTACCCCTGAAAATCAAGAAGAAGCGCGCACAGCTTATTACGAGCTGGTTTTAACATCTTTCCGTTTAGCTGAACAGCACCGCCCGATCATGAAAGTTTACCAGGAAGCGCTCGGCCAGTCAGATTCTATTGCCGAACACTGGGAAAATATTATTGACCAGTTTATCAAGAGCTCGGCTGGCTCTTTCGTTTATTCAAAGGAAAAAGGAATGGCGCGAGAATTCGATATCCAGGTCGGCGCCAAGGCATATATCTTGCTGATAGATCGTTTTCTCTGGGAAGTTGTAAACGAAAAAGAAAAGGATCTCGAACATACCACCAACGTTATTATGGATATGCTGTTTCACGGATTTTTTAAGCCTAAATAAATGATCGTGCGGGGATAAAAGCAACCGCCGGAAACCCGGTATATACCATTAACGACTCTTGATAACCTGTTTCTCGGTAATGATTATGTCCACGCGGCGGTCCCATTCATCCACAGGAACCGCGGGTACTATTTGGAGATCAAAAACCAGGGCCACCAGGGGAACTTGCGGTTTGAGAAGTGAAAAAAAGCGATCATAATAGCCGCCTCCGTAACCGAGGCGGTTTCCTTTTAGATCAAAAGCTACTCCCGGAACGATTAAGAGATCAATTGATTCAAGTTTAAAAGGGCGCAGCGTTTCTTTTTTTGGCTCAGGGATGTTGTAAGCTCCCGGAACCAAATCGTTATCCCAGTCGATGACCTTTGAAGGAATCATCTCACGCGTTTCTGGAACTGGTTTCGGGGCCAGTGCCACTTTATCTTTTTTTATTGTTTCTTCAACCATGGGCCTGGTATTAACTTCACTGCCAAATGTAATAAAAAACATAACTGATTCAGCATCACGATAAGCGGTCAGGTTGTAAAGTTTATCGGCAATAGAGATGCTTTTATCCCTGATTTCTTC
>SLHT01000247.1 GCA_007136055.1 Syntrophomonadaceae bacterium | reverse complement strand
TAAAGAATGAAGATTGATCTGGTCACAATATTTCCCGGTATGCTTGAGGGGCCTTTCAAGGAAAGCATGATTAAAAGGGCCGTCGACAGGGGATTGGTGGAAATAAACTTAATTGACCTGCGTTCTTATACCCGTGACCGACACCGTCAGGTTGATGATACCCCTTACGGCGGGGGATGCGGTATGATATTAAAACCGGAGCCGCTTTTTGAAGCGGTTGAAGATCTGAAAAGCAAATCAGAATATGAGCGTTCATGGGTGTTATTAATGACACCGCAGGGCCGCAGGTTTGATCAACAGGCAGCAAGAAAGCTGTCGGGAGAAAAGCACCTTATCCTGATTTGCGGTCGCTATGAAGGGGTTGACGAAAGGGTTAGAACTGCCCTGATCGATGAGGAGTTTTCTATCGGAGATTATGTCCTGACCGGCGGAGAGTTGGCCGCAGCTGTTATTGTAGACGCCGTCGTTCGCCTGCTGCCCGGTTTTATTACCGAGGAAGCTGCCGCCAATGAATCTTTTAGCGATTCTTTTCTAGAGCATCCGCATTATACCCGTCCGTCGGCATTTCGCGGAATGGAAGTTCCGTCAGTTCTTCTATCGGGGAATCATGCGGAAATTGAACGCTGGCGCAGGAAACAATCTATTAAGCGGACCTGTGAGCGCAGACCTGATTTATTAGAAAAAGCTAAACTGCTACCCGATGAAAAATCTTATCTGGAAGAGATTATGAGGCAGCAGAATTAATCATCAAGTGATTGAAGGAGGTTGAAGGGATAATGGATTTAATAAAAGAAGTTGAAAAGCAAAACCTAAAAGAAGATTTGCCGCAATTCACCCCCGGAGATAAAGTTAAAGTGTACGTTGTAGTTGTCGAAGGCGGGCGTGAAAGAACACAGGCTTTTGAAGGGGTTGTAATCAGGCGCCAGGGAAGCGGGGCGAGGGAAACTTTTACCGTTCGCCGTGTTACTTTTGGAATCGGTGTCGAAAGAATATTTCCTGTCCACTCTCCGTCGGTCAGTAAAATCGAGATTGTCAGAAAGGGACGGGTCCGCCGGGCAAAGCTTTACTATTTACGAAAGCGGACAGGAAAGGCATCCAGGATTAAGGAAAGACGTTAAAGGTGTGGAGATGATTTGATTGAGTAAATGGTCAGAGATCTGGGACTGGACTCGTTCTATACTGATTGCAATAATACTGGCAATCCTAATCAGGCTATTTCTTTTTGAGGTATTCGTCGTTGAGGGAAGGTCTATGTACCCAACACTACACGAAACTGAACGGCTGATGGTAAACAAGGTCGTTTATCATTATGACGATCCTCAATCAGGCGATATTGTTGTTTTTGAGTTCGAGCCGGGCCGTGATTTTATTAAACGCGTAATTGGTGTAGCTGGAGATAAGATTGAAATTATTAACGGTCGCGTTTATATTAATAACACCATGCTCTATGAACCTTACCTGCTCAGGGACATGGATAATTATGATTACGGGCCGGTGGAGGTTCCTGCCGGTTACTATTTTGTTATGGGTGACTATCGCCAAAACAGCATGGATAGCAGGGATCCCCGGGTCGGCTTTATTTCCCGGGAACATTTAAAGGGCCGGGCTTTCTTTATATTTTGGCCCCCCTGGGAAGCCCGGGCTATTACATCTAAGGTGGATTAACCTTGACAACAGGCCAGTGGTACCCTGGATCTATGTCCAAGGCTTTAAATGTCTTGCGCCAAGATTTAAAAATAATTGACCTGGTAGTTGAGCTGCTTGATGCGCGCATTCCAATCAGCAGTCGCAATCCTGCCATTAAGGGCCTTCTTGAAGGCAAGAAACATCTTCTGCTTTTGCACAAGGCTGATCGGGCCGAAGAAGCTGTTACCGGGCGCTGGCTTGCACATTTTCAGGGCATGGATCAAAGAGCCATGTCTTTTAGTGTTCATCACAAGCGATATCTAAAGCATTTTTTACAGTATCTTAAAAATCAGGAACATAACCTGCGACCAACCCGCATCAAGCGCCCTCTGCGCATGATCTTTATCGGTATCCCCAATGTTGGGAAATCAACCTTAATTAATTATTTTGTACATAAAGCAGTAACCAGAACCGGTAACCAGCCCGGAGTAACCAGGGGGCGTCAGTGGATCAGGATTACTCCCGGGCTGGAATTACTAGATACTCCTGGAATCCTCTGGCCGAAAATAAGTGAAACTTCAACCTGGCCTCTGGCTGCAGTCGGGGCGATGCCGCCAAGCAGGCTCGACCAGCAGGGTATTGCCCTGTGGCTGCTTGAAACTTACCTTCAAAAAGGGAAAGAAGAAAACCTGGCTGAGCGTTATAAAGTTTTAAAAACCGATAGTGCACAAAAAATGCTTACCTACATTGGCCAGTCGCATGGTTGCCTTCAGGCTGCGGGAGAGGTAGACTTTGAACGGGCAAGCGGGCTTGTTCTGCGGGACTTTCAGGCCGGTTTACTGGGTAGAATTACCTTAGAAGATCCTCCGAATTAAAAGTAGCAGAGGAATTTGTTTTTTGTATCGACAACTAACACTACAGTGAAAGATTATAGAATTAGCGGCGCCATGGGGACGGTTAAAGCGTCCCCAATAATCTGGCTTCTGACCCCTGATTTCTGACTTCTAATACCGAAGCCGATGGAACCGTCCGTGTGGCTTAGCGGACTAAGAAGAGGAGCCAAACGCCATGTTTTTCGAGCAAATGACAATTGCCGAAATTACCAGGTACCTGGACCAAAAGGAAGAACTGTGCCAGCAAGAAGAAGAACTCCTCAGCGCGGATAAGCGGCGGGGGGTGGCCGTTCTCCTTAAGCAGTATCACCGGCGGATAGAAAGGAATCTAAATGAAGAGTCCCGCCTGCATAAGATGTTAAAGGAAGAAAAATCATTATGGGCCCGGGGCTATAAAGTGATCGCAGGAATTGATGAAGCCGGTCGCGGCCCGCTTGCCGGCCCCGTTGTAGCAGCAGCTGTAATTCTGGATCCAGCAGCCTCTCTCATTAGAGGCCTTAATGATTCCAAAAAGCTTTCAAAAGGCGCACGCGAAAGAATATTCGAAGAGATTGTATTTAATGCCCGTTCTTATGCTATAGCCAGCGCATCCTGCCGGGAAGTCGATCAATACAATATCCACGCAGCATCATTAATGGCTATGAAAAGAGCCCTAAAAAAGTTAACTCTTAAACCGGAGTATGTTTTAGTTGATGGGTTTAAAATAAAGGATTGCTCCTTCAGCCAGAAGGCGGTTACCGGTGGGGATGCTATCTCACTTTCGATTGCGGCCGCATCAGTGCTGGCAAAAGTATCCAGGGATAAAATAATGGCTGAAATGCACTATAAATACCCTGCTTATGGTTTTATTCACAATAAGGGCTACGGAACTTTTGATCATCGCGAAGCAATAGTCAAGCTCGGCCCCTGCCCAGAACATCGTCGATCATTTAGGCTTACAGATTAAACAATTATAGGGTCGGTACCAGTATGGTTACAATTGCCTGGGTTAATTTAAGCAATTTCAAAACAGAGGCAGAGTAGTAATTCTGACGGCATTCTTTTTTTCAGGCTGCAGCCTGGTCGATATTAGAAGGCAGAGAGATTAGAGACCTAAAAATATATATAATTACATGTAAAGGCAGGAGACATTAAATGACCAGAAAGCGCCTGCAGGTAGGGGAGGCTGGAGAAAAAGCCGCCAGAAATTATCTGGAGCAGCTTGGCTACAGAATAATTGAAACCAACTACCGATGTAAACTTGGTGAAATTGATATTATTGCCCGCGATCTTGATACAATCGTTATAGTGGAAGTGCGGTCAAAAACAGGTAAAGCTTTCGGCAGTCCTGAGGAATCGATTACAGGGCCAAAAGCGCAAAAGCTGCACCGCCTGGCCCTATTTTACCTGCAGTCAGTTTACAGGCGCGAGGTTTCATCCCGCATAGACCTGGTTGCCGTTATGCTAGATAAAGACAGCCATGCGGTAAAAAGCTTAAATCATATTCGGGGAATACTATCTGCTTAGGAGGCATAACATATTGCGATATATTGCCGTAGTCGGCGGTTCTTACTGTTCTGAAGAAGAAGAGAAGCTGGCCCGTCAGGTTGGGGCTGAGATTGTCAAAAAAGGCGGCGTTGTGATTTGCGGCGGCGGAAGCGGGGTAATGGAGGCTGCTTCGGCAGGAGCCCGTGAAGCAGGCGGGACAGTTATCGGTATACTGCCGGGCGATAGCACCCTTGAAGGCAACCCACACCTGTCATTTGCTGTTTCAACAGGTTTGGGCGAAGCCCGCAATGCAGTTATAGTAAAAACTGCTGATGCTGTTATTGCCGTTGGCGGTGAGTACGGGACACTTTCTGAAATAGCCCTCGCTCTGAAAATGGATAAACCCGTAGTTGGATTAAAAAGCTGGTCTTTAAAACCGCCCCGCGAGTTAAAGAAAAATATTATCACTGCCGAAACAGCTCCGCAAGCCGTGGAAAAAGCTTTTACCCCATGACAGTTAATTAACTTATTGCAGAAGTACGGACTCAGCTATGCCGGTCCAGGCTCCTGTACTGGACCGCCTCGGCAATATGTGCCGAGGCAATATTTTCAGATCCGTCCAGGTCGGCGATTGTCCGCGCCACCTTTATAATGCGGTCGTGGGCGCGCATGGAAAGATTAAGGCTTTGAAAGGACTGGTGCAGGAGTTGCCGGGCATCAACGCTTAACGGGCAGTGCTTCTCAAAGTGGCGCGCTCTGAGCCGGGCGTTGGAAGCAACTTTAATATTTTTATATCTTTCTCGCTGCCTGAGCCGGGTTGACTCCACCCTGGAGCGGATAGCGGCCGAGTATTCGCCCGGTTCATTCTGCCGGAGCTGCTCAAATTTTATCCCCGGCACTTCTACCTGGATATCAATGCGGTCTACAAGGGGGCCTGACAGTTTGGACCGGTAACGAAATATTTGGGTCGGGCTGCAGCGGCATTCTATCTTCGGATCACCGTAATTGCCGCAGGGGCAGGGATTCATTGAACCGATAAACATGAAATCGGCTGGGTAGCTGACAGTTGCTGCAGCCCGGGTTACAGTAACTGTCCTATCTTCAAGAGGTTGCCTTAAGGCTTCGAGAACTTCGCGGTTGTATTCAGGTAGTTCGTCAAAAAAAAGAACACCCTGGTGGGCCAGGCTTACTTCTCCCGGCCGCGGCACTTTACCTCCTCCGATAATTCCTGCTGTTGAAGCACTGTGGTGCGGGCTGCGAAATGGACGCTGTTTCAGAAGCGGTTTGTTTGAATTTAACTGTCCGGCGACGCTGTGGATCCTGGTTATTTCAAGTATCTCATCAAGGGACGGGGATGGTAAAATTGAAGGGATCCTCCTGGCCAGCATGGTTTTGCCGCTGCCGGGTGGCCCGTAAAGAAGGACATTGTGTGATCCTGCTGCTGCAATTTCCAGGGCCCTTTTCGCTGTTTCCTGGCCCCGGACTTCACCAAAATCAAACTCGTTCCCGTCATGGCTCTCAGCCTGTTCAAGTAATGGTTCCGGAACCGGCAGCTCCCCGTTTCCGCAGAGGTAATTGGCCAGTTGGATTAAACTTGCAGTGCCTTTCACTTGCAGCTTATTAACCAGGCCTGCTTCAGTGCTGTTAGAATGCGGCAGGTAGAGGGTTTTATCAGCATAATCGGTTAATTCACTCAAAGATAAAGCCATAGCCAGGGATCCATTAATTCTACGCAGGTTGCCGTCTAATGAAAGCTCGCCAACAAAAACTGCATTTTTAAGAATATCGCCACGGGGAATTTGGCCGGTAGCCGCAAGCAGCCCCACCGCAATAGCCAGGTCGAAAGAAGAGCCTTCTTTTTTTAGATCAGCGGGGGCCAGGTTTACTGTTACGCGCGAGTATGGAAAAGAAAAACCGCAGTTGCGGACTGCCGCCCGGACCCTTTCTTTAGCTTCCCTTACCGAAGCGTCAGGCAGACCGATTATGTCGAAAGCTGGAAGGCCATCGGCAATATCAACTTCTATCTCCAGCGGAATGCCGTTAATCCCTAGAACAGCACATGAATGTACTTTAGCAAGCAAGGTCTATTCCTCCTAAAATTGCTGTTTTTTTTGCTGTGACAACTGGGTGTCCTGTTTTCATATTATCTGCTTATAACGATTATTTAAATTCACCGGTGAATTTAAAAATCCTGCAGGTTGAAAAAATGAATTAGCGTAAAGTTGTTTTAGGGTTTTAACAGGAAGTCCAAAGTTGTTACATCTTAAGATGAATTATGTTATAATTCAATAAATAATTATTGAATTAATTATCAAAGGAGGAAAAGCTTATGGATAAATACGAATGTCAGGTATGTGGCTATGTCTATGATCCGGCAGAGGGTGATAGCGATGGAGGAATTGCGCCGGGAACTTCTTTTGAAGATCTTCCTGATGATTGGGTTTGCCCGGTTTGCGGAGTAGGTAAAGACGAGTTTGAAAAAATTTAAGCTTATCGCATAAATGTCCAGCTTGATACATTCCGCAAGACACTATTATCACTAACAGGAAAATACTAAAGTATTTTCCTGTTAATTTTAGATGTTCTTTACTTTTCTGCTTGCTCTAAAGCTTTTACCAGGTGGACAATTCCGGCTACATTTTTCAACTCAAGGATAAACGCTATGCCTGTGCCGGGTTTATTTAGTTTCCCGGCCTCAATTATTGCTTCCATCACAGCTTCTGTTTTATGTTCCTGGATAATAGTAAAAATTATCTCTTTTTCCGGTTCAATTGGTATATTCAACAGCTTTTTTTGTTCATGAATTCCTGCTCCCCGGGCCGGGATAATCGTTGCTCCTTCAGCGCCAGCCTCTTTTGTTGCTTTAATTATACATTCGCAACAGCCTTTTTTTACAATGGTTACAATTAAGTTATGCTTGGGTATATTTGTCATTATTATTGACCTCCTTACCATTTATTTCAGCAATATCTTCTTCTCTGTCAACTTCTAAAATCTGTTCATCTTCCGCTGGTGGATCAGGTGAAGCTTCTCCCGGTTGATGGACAGATATAACTTCATCACCGTTTTCTTCATCTTCGGTTGCCAAATCTTCATTTTCATTATTATCAACAGATTCCTCATCATCAGGATAGAGAAACCCTAGCAACATTACCATAATAATAGGGGCCAGGGCAACCAGGGCAATTAAACCAAACCCGTCAATTACAGCATCGCGTCCTTCAATCCTGTCGGCAGCGCCAACGGCCATGGCCATAATAAAGGTGACAGTCATGGGTCCTGTTGCTACGCCGCCCGAATCGAAGGCAATAGAGGTAAAAGAAGGTTTGGAAAAGATCATCAGGATTATAGCCAGCAAATAGCCGGGAATTATGATGTAATAAAAGGGAATGCCGTAAACGATCCTGGTCATACCGAGGGCAATAAAAATGCCAACAGCCAAACAGAGGGTGTAAAGGATGGTGTTGCTTTTAATCGAGCCGCTTGAACTTATTTCTACCTGGTTGGATAAAATGCGCACGGCAGGTTCGGCCAGGGTAGCTACAAAGCCAAGGATAAAGCCCAGGGGAATCAGGACCCAACGGTGGGGCAGGCCGCCTAATATGGCGCCCATTTCATTGCCCACAGGGAGGAAGCCGACGTGTACACCCTGCAGAAAAAGGGTCAGGCCGACAAAAGCAAAAAGAACTCCCTGCAACAGGTTGATCAGCATCTTTTTAGGCAGTTTAAAGACCAGGAGAAAAAACAGGAATAAAACCAGGACAGGACTCATGGCCATTAAGACCTCTGACAAAACTTCATCAAAACCATGGAAGATGGCGTAGAAATTCAACCGAAAATCACCCCCAGGATCATAACGCCGAGAACCGGACCGATAGAGGCGAGGCCGATCAGGCCGAAAGTATCAGAAACAGTTGACTTGCCGCCCAGGACAGATGTAGCGCCCACTCCTAAGGCCAGGATAAAGGGCACGGCCATCGGGCCTGTAGTAACTCCGCCTGCATCAAAGGAAATAGCGACAAAATCCGGCGGGGTAAAAAATGAGAGGACAACTATAAGGATGTATCCTATCCCCAGCAAGTAAAAAATCGGAATGCCGAGCAGGATCCTTAAAATAGCCAGTGACACGAAAAAACCGACTCCCAGGGCGACAGCGACAATTAAAAGGTTTGATTCAATCGCTCCCCTGGAGGCAATATCTACCTGGTGGGCAAGAACTCTCACATCCGGTTCGGCCACAGTTATGACAAAGCCGAAAACAAAAGAGGCTATCAGCAGAAAGGCAAGCGAACCGCGGGAAGTAAACTCTGAACCGACCATCTCGCCAATCGGCAGCAAGCTGACCCGCACCCCGACCAGGAACAAAAACAGGCCTGCGGTAACCATTACTGCGCCGGCCATGAATTGCCAAAAAAGACCAATCGGGGTGCGGATTACAAATAATTGGATTAATGAAATGACAATAACAATAGGTATGATTGACTGGAGGACTTCAGATAAGATTTCTTTTACACCTTTAACCATGGCAGCAGCACCTTAAGGGTGGAGTTGTTATAATGTGAGGTAACTCTTAACGTAACTTTATATAATGTTATCTCAATTAAGTAGTATTGTCCAGTTAAGTCGTCCGGTTGTTTCAGTGGCTGAAGGATATAAAATATGTTATGATCCGCTCAGTATATTCTAGAAAGGATCGGTTTTGTGAGTAATAATAACTATGACACGCAGCGGCATTATAAAGCGGGACCCGATTGGATTAATTTATTGCAGAATGCGCTTAACCCTGCCCAGTTTGAATTTGCTACAGCCGAAGATCCAGCTTTGCTGGGGCTGGCCGGGCCCGGATCAGGTAAAACAAGAGCGCTCATATACCGTGCGGCACACTTAATTAAAAGCGGTTTGCAGCCCGAGCAACTTCTACTGCTAACCTTTACAAACAAGGCTGCGGGAGAAATGAAAGATCGCCTGGAAAGCCTTTTAAGTTTTCTGCCTTATAATCTTTGGGCAGGTACTTTTCACAGTATTGGAGCGAGAATAATAAGAAAGCATGCCGCCCTGCTTGGCAGAACCCCCAATTTTTCGATATTTGATGAAGATGACACCAGGGTGACATTGAAACATATTCTTGCCGATCTTTCTATCGATAGTGAAGATCGAAAAATAATTATGAAACGCGGGCTTCTAGGACGAATTATAAGTCAGTCCCGCAACTCGGGCCTTTCGGTCAGGGAAGTGATGGACGAATATTACCCGTACCGTCTCGAGTATCTTGAGGTAGTGCAGAACAGCGCTGATCTTTATGAGCGAAAAAAACTTGAAAGCAACGCGTTTGATTTTGATGATTTGCTGCTCTGCTGGTTGGAACTCTTCGAGCAGCATCCCCGGGTCGGTGAGCAGTACAGGAGGCGCTTTAAACATGTGCTGGTCGATGAGTTTCAGGATACCAATGTAATTCAGGCCAGGATTATTGAGCTATTTTCCGGGGCGGCATCAATATGTGTTGTCGGGGATGACGCCCAGTCTATTTATGCCTTTCGTCATGCCGATATCGGTAACATTCTATCGTTTCCCGAACGATATTCTCTTTGCCAGATAGTGCGCATGGAGCAGAATTACCGCAGTACCCCTGAAATAGTTGAGTTGGCCAACTGCTCTATAGGCCATAACAGGCAGCAGCTGCCCAAGAAACTGTTTTCAAATAATCCAAACGGGGCAAAGCCTGCCGTGGCTAAAATGTTTGACGCCCGTCAGGAAGCGTCATTTGTTTTGCAAAGCATTTGGGAACTGCAGAATAATGGTATCTCGCTAAATGAGATTGCTGTTCTTTATCGCAGTTCATACCTGACCCCCGAGGTTGAATTTGCCCTGGCCCGGAAGGGAATCAACTACCGGACTTACGGCGGAATAAAGTTTTTTCAAAAAGCGCATATTAAAGATATCCTAGCCTACCTAAAAGTAATTATTAATCCCAGCGATCAGAACTCCTGGCGACGGATCGCTACTTTGCAGCAGGGACTGGGCCAGGCTACTTTTGATAAACTCTGGTTAAAACTGAAACAGAACCCTGATCCCCTCGTGGCTGCCCTTGAGGGCAAAGAAAGCCCGGCGAGGGGCAAGGACGGTTGGGAGACCTTAATTCATACTCTTGATGCTATCTATAAAAACAGGGCAGACCAGGTGCCGCATCTAATCGCTTCCGTCCTTGACTTGAATTATGATTTTATGCTTAAACAAAATTATCCCGATCAATACGATGATAGGTTGCGCGGAATTGAACGCCTGATGATTTATGCCGAAAGATTTAATTCACTGGCTTCATTTTTAGAATCACTGGTTCTTGAAGAATCAGTATTTGCCGATACCTCCGCCCCAGAAAACGCTCAGGAAGGGCAGTTGACTCTATCGACCATCCACAGCGCCAAAGGTAAGGAATGGGACGCCGTATTTATCATTGGCATGAACCAGGGGCACTTTCCGAGCCAACGCTCAGAAAGTGAAGGCTTAGACGAAGAGAGACGCCTGTTTTACGTTGCCGCCACCAGGGCTCGCCGTTTCCTTTACATGACCACTTACCGCGAAGACAACCGCTCCTACGGAGCAGTCTCAGAGGGCCCGTCTTTGTTCTTAAGAGAACTGCCATCCGAAAGCTACCAGCTTGTTAATTACGACAGCGGCTTCTAGCGACCAATATTTTACAAAACGGGACACGGGGACAGGTCACTTGTCCCACCTTATCAAACCATTAAAACGGGACACGGGGACAGGTCACTTGTCCCACCTTATCAAACCATTAATGTAATTAAATGGTGGGACAAGTGACCTGTCCCCGTGTCCCTGCGTGTCCCTTTAGGAATACCGACCTTGTGGGTTGGGTATGGGGGCGAAAAGAATTGGACATCTAATAAAAGCTTATAGTATAATACAAGTTAATTTTATTGAACGAGTAAGCGGGAGGAAACGATG